>JAHFDX010000731.1 GCA_023248785.1 Myxococcales bacterium | reverse complement strand
GCGCGCGGCTGTCACGCTGGTTGACCAGCACATCCAGGAAATGGTGGATGAACGAAGGCGGCAAGGGCTCGCGCGCAAAGATTTGCTAACGCACTTGCTGAGTGCGCAAGACGAAGACACACCTGGCAGAGGCATGTCGGACAAACAGGTGCGTGACGAAGCCATCACCCTGTTCGTCGCCGGACACGAGACCACCGCCACCGCCCTTGCGTGGTCGTTCTATCTCCTCGCGCGGCATCCCGAAGCACTTGCACGCGCGCGTGCCGAAGCCGATGCGTTTGGCGATGCGCCGATCACGCATTGGGATCCTTCGAAATTGGCGTTCACCGCACAGATCTTCAAAGAGGCATTACGGCTCTATCCGCCGCTCATGATTCTCCCACGACGATCGCTCGAGGACATCGAGATATGCGGTGTGGAGGTGCCAAAAAAGACTCTGACCTTTGTAAGCGCGTATGCGCTGCATCATCGCCAAGAGATCTTCAACGACCCCTACAAATTCGACCCGGACCGATGGCTTCCCGAGCGAGAAGCGCAAAGGCCGAAATGTTCGTACATTCCCTTCGGTGCGGGGCCGCGGATTTGCATCGGCATTCACTTCGCCCTGATGGAGGGACCGATCGTTCTAGCGACGCTACTACGGCGCTGGAGATTTGAAATCGATCCGAATCGCATGATCGATGAAGATGATTTCGCCACGCTGCGTCCCAAGGGCGGGGTACCAGCCGTTGTTCGCACTCGCCGGCCTGAGTCGTTCGCTGCTACGCTGGCGTAAGACGTACCCTAAGGAGGTTCGGTCGTGCGAATCGTTTTGGGATCGCTGGCATTCTTTGGGTGCATGGCGGCACTTACTGCGTGTGGGCAAGGGGCAACTCCGGCTCAGGCAACTGACGCAGCAGCAGAGGCATCGACGCCGGCCAACGATGGATCTCCGACAAGCTCAGCTTCGCGAAATGTGCTGTTGCTCGTTGCCGACGACGTCGGAGCCGAGGACATTCGTTCTTTTGCACGAGGCCTTCGCGCTGCTGGGGCTACCACCCACGGCAGCGCCGGCATTACCGATGCGAATGGAAACGGCATTCCGGACGGAGTCGAGGACACCAATGCCGACGGTCAACCCGACGGAGCGATCGACACGCCCACGGTCGATACCTTGGCCGCCGCGGGCGTTCGATTCACCGAAGTTTGGTCAAACCCATTGTGTTCACCGACACGCGCGGGGATCTACACGGGCCGTTATGCAATTCATCACGGAGTCGGCACTCCTATCGGCGACACCAATGCTCTCTGGGCGCTCCCGAAAGACGTTTCGACACTCGCGGAAGTCCTTTCAAAAAGCAGCTCTCCGTACAAGAAGGGCTTCTTTGGAAAGTGGCATCTCGGAGCTAAGTACGCAGGCACGCTGCCAACAGACCGTGGATGGGACTATTTTGCGGGAGCGCTCGAAGGGGAGCTGATCAGCTACACGAATTGGAAAAAAGTGGTTGTCACCGAATCAGGTCAACGAACGGACAGTCGTGCGTCCGAATATGCAACCACAGTGAACGTGGCCGACGCGCTCGCTTGGATCGCGCGCCAACCCACGCCGTGGTGGACTACGGTTGCGTTCAACGCTCCGCACGGTCCGTTCGAGGAGCCACCTGCATCGTGTCTTTCGGGAACCACTTCAGGCTCCAGCAATCGCATGCTGTTTCGCAAGATGCTCGAGTGTCTGGACAAGCACATCAGCATGTTGCTTGCGGGGATCAACAAGGACGTTTTGGCAAACACAACGATCGTGTTTGTCGGAGACAACGGAACGCTCGGCGGTGTGACCGACGTGTACGACAACAATCACGCGAAGGGGAGCGTGTACCAAGGCGGCGTTCATGTGCCATTGATCATTGCAGACGGCGCAGCTCTTGTTGGCGCAGGCGGCTCCGGACTTGGAAGCATCACAAGCGTTGGGCGCGAGGTGTCGCAGATAGCTCACGTGGTCGACATCTACGCCACCCTTGCGGAAATCATGGGCGTTTCGCCATCGAGTCCGGACGCAGTCAGCATGGTCAGTTACTTGGGATCCACCACAGCAACGGCCATGCGATCGCACACGTACACAGAGGTCTTCAAGTACGATAGTGCAGGGCTTGCGTCGTTGCAGAACTCGTTGCAAGACCCATCAACGCTCACGATGGCAAACGTCGACACGCTCACGCGAACCGAGCTTTCGGCGGCGATCCGATCTTCGCAATACAAGTTGGTTTATCGCTCGGACGCGTACGAATTGTATGACCTTGCCGCAGACCCTTTTGAGCAGAGCAACAAGTGGTGCGCGTCCTCAACGTACAAGACCGCGGGGCAGGCGCTAATCACTGCCCTGCGTGCAATCGATACAACTTATCCCGCGAAGGACTGTCCTTAGCCCCTCGGACACACGACCGCGTGATGCTGTGATTACGC
>JAHFDX010000730.1 GCA_023248785.1 Myxococcales bacterium | reverse complement strand
TCGTCACGAGACGCTGCCTTTCGTTGGATCGCCTATGGTGACGGTCCCGTCGATCTGACACACGAGATCGGAGTCACATCCCGCAATGCGGGTGCTCTTCTTGTATTGCCGCTCGAGGTGGATGCAGACGGCACGTATTGGCTGCTCACCGGCGCTGATGGTGCGTTGGAAGCAAGCCTGGACGACACGCCCATTTACACCCGCGAACACCCTCACCCATATCGAGCGAATGACGACATCATCAGGGTAGATCTCACCAAGGGTCGTCACACGATTGCGCTCGCACTGCGACAACGCAGAGGGCCGTGGGTCTTCGATGCACGCTTGGTAGACGCAGCGATGCGACCCCCAAGCGAGGTGCATGCCGTCGCGTGTGGTTTGTCGGACGATGACCTTCGCGCAAAGGCCGAAGCGGCCTCGATGGTGCGTGTTGAGCGACATGTCTCGGGCGCTCGTGTGGAAGTAGAAGCTATGGTCCACGCGGACGGTGGCTTCCCTGAGTCGCTCGAACTTCCGGTTCACGTGCGGTTGGCGACAAAGGAACACACGTGGTTCGATGCGCCCGCGGGCAAACTTCGCGGTGGGACTTGGCGAGTGCGTCTTCCCACGCTTTCGCGAAATGACCTGTCAGCTGCGCCCGACACCGACATGGTCGTGGAGGTTAAGACGGGCACGCGCCTTCACCACGCACGGCTCACGGTGAAACCCGCTTGGCTCGACACCCTCGCGCACGCCGAGGCAGTTCAGCGAAAAATCGAGCGTGACCCTGCCATCAAGGAATTTTGGAAGACCACGCTCGAACACCACGCACGGCGGCTCGCAAGCTTCATGGAAAAGGGCGACCACGATCTCGATGCCACCGATCAGGATGCAAAGACGCTCGAGCAGATTTCAACAGCGCTCGAGGGGAGTCGCGATCCGCTCGAAACGATGCATGGTGCGCTGCGTTTCGCGTATCGCTCGCCGCTCGACGGCAACCTTGCGGAGTTCGCACTCTACGTGCCGGCCGGCTATGAACCCTCGAAGCCGCTGCCACTCGTGGTCACGCTCCACGGGTTGAACGGCAAGCCCATATCGATGCTGCAATGGACGCTCGGGCACGACGACGGAGCCCACGATGCCGATTGGGAGGACAGGCACGTAGCCCGACTTCCCAATCCGCATGCGCTCATTTTGGCGCCCGATGGCCACGGCAACACGATGTACCGCGAAGCGGGCGAAGCAGATGTGGCCTCGGTGGTGGATCTCGTGCGCAAGGAGTTTGCAGTCGATCCCGGCCGCATAAGCATCACCGGTGTTTCAATGGGAGGGACCGGAACAACCCATGTTGCGTTTCGTTACCCGGGTGTTTACGCCGCCGCCGAACCATTATGTGGCTACCACAGTTACTTTTTACGCAATGACATGGGAGGCCTTGTTCATCAGCCTTGGGAGCGCCTTATCGCTGAGGAGCGCTCAACGGTAGAGTGGTCATCGAATGGACTTCACATTCCGCTCTTTGTGGTGCACGGCAAGAAGGACCTCCCAGAAGAAAACAGTGGAGTTCTCATTAAGCGTTATAAGCGCATGGGCTACACCTTGAAGGACGAACACCCCGATCTGGGCCACAACGTATGGGACGAGACGTACAAAGATCTGGACGGTGTCAATTGGCTCCTCGGCTTTCGAAAACGAGAGCAACCATCGCGCGTGCACTTCCGCACGTTGCGCCTGAGATACGATACGGGAGCGTGGATTCACCTGCTCGACCTGCAGACGCATAACGCATGGAGTGAAATCGATGCGACATGGATCAAGGGGCGCGGGCGAATCGAGGTGCGCACATCAAACGCACGTGTCATCGCCGTAGACCGTGGAGCACTCAACGCAACGGAGATCCGCATCGACGGCGACAAGGTAGCGCTCGGCAACGACGCTCGGGTTGTTCTGATTCGCGAGCGCGATCACTGGGTCGTCGGACACGAGCCTGATCGAACAGGGCGAAAAAACGAGCACACAAGTGGTCCGCTCCGCGACATCTTTCGAACGCCGCTAGTCTTTGTGTACGGGACGAAAGACGAGCGATTCACGCGTGCCAACGAAGAGGTCGCACACCACTGGGCAACGCCTCGGTACGGTGTGCGCCTAAAGTACCCGGTGCTTTCGGACGACGAGTACCTTGCAAAACAGGACAGCCTTGCCGGCGGCTCGGTGTTTTTCGTAGGTGGTCCTGCTACGAATTCCGCGCTGGCACCGTTGGCAAACGAACTACCGATTCAAATTGAAGCTGAGCGCATCGTGGTTGGAAAAGAGTCGTTTGAAGGAGCCGATACGGGCGTAGCGTTTGTCGCGCCGCATCCGAAGCGTCCCGAACGCTACGTTGCCGTGGTAGCCGGGCTTAACCCGATTGGTACGTTGCGGTCGATCGCGCTCCCGGAACTGCTACCCGATTACATCGTGT
>JAHFDX010000729.1 GCA_023248785.1 Myxococcales bacterium | reverse complement strand
GCGAATCACTCCGCCATCCGCTGCCTTCAGTGGAGGGTCGCAGGTCAGTGCGCGCTCCAACCAAGCGCAAAGATCGTCGCACCGATCGATCCACGGCTCCTCTTGTGGCCAATCGAACGAAGCACGCACTTCGGACACTGGTAATTGTTCGAAAGCGGACGCCATGACGGGAAGTTGCTTGAGTGACAGGCGTAGCGCAGCGCAGTCCTTCGGGGTGGCGCGACCAAGAGCAAACTTCTGCGCGAGCCGTTCGACGTCGTAAATCGAATCGAGCGCCGTCTGAACTTGCGTACGTACCGCTACGTGTCGCACGAAGAATTCGACTTGATCCAGCCGTCTCTGGATGTCTGCAACTCTTCGAAGTGGTGCGAGCAGCATTCGGCGTAACAATCGCGCTCCGGCAGCCGTGCGCGTGTGATCGATCTGCTCGAGCAGCGAGCCCTGTTTTTCACCCGTGAGCGTATGCGTGAGTTCGAGGTGCGACTGCACCTGCTCATCCAACATCATCGTGTCTCCAGGAGTTACAACTTCCAGACGCCGTACAGGCACCACTTTCGAGGGCTCGCAGCGTCGCGCATACAACAGCACACGCGCTACCGCCGTCTTCACGAGCGAGGAAGTCCGCTCACCCAGATCGAGCCGCTCCCACTCCGGAAGTTCGGCGGCTGAATCGCAGTTTTCAGTGAGAAACGTATGCGGCGTCCGCAGACCCTGTGCACGCGTGAGGTTCGCAAATGGCCGCGCGGACTCTGCACACACGATCTCTTTTGGCTCGAGGCGTGCCAGCTCTGCCACCATTGCGCCTTCGGAGTCAAACTCACACCCGATGATCTCACCCGTCGACACATCGAGTGCAGAAAGCGCGAAGGAACCCCGGAAGGCCTCTATCGCGACAAGGAAGTGATTCTCACGCGGAGTGAGCCCCCCATCATCAAATGCAACCCCAGGCGTGACAACGCGAACGACTTCGCGAGGGACGATGCCCTTCGTCTTGGCGGGGTCCGCCATTTGTTCGCAAAGAGCCACTTTGTAACCCATATCGATCAATTTCTGAATGTATCCACTCGCGGCGTGATACGGAACGCCCGCCATGGGAATTGGGTTCTCAACCGATTTGTTGCGCGAGGTCAGCGTGAGATCCAGCACACGCGACGCGACGACGGCGTCGTCGTAGAACAGCTCGTAAAAGTCGCCGAGGCGAAAAAACAAAAGTGCATCCGGATTTTGCTCTTTGGCGAGACGGTACTGCCGCATGACCGGCGTTTCAGACGACTCGCCCATTGCCCAAACCTAGTAAACGGGGTCGCGCGCAAAGCCGAGGGTACGGAGATCGAAGAGAAGCAATCCCTGCGCGACGCCGTCGACGATGGCAAGTTGTTCCATCGTTGGGATGTAGGTAACCGCACGTGTGCGTGCTGGTTGACTGTCTGATTGGCTGCCTGCCTTACGCAAATCGATCGATTGCGGAACGAATTGTCCACGAGTCGAAAATGACCAGGTTAAATCACGATCGAGTGTGGCGTTCTTCGTAGTTGGACCAAACATCACGAACGAGAACATGGGATTGCGAAGTGCGAGTGGACTGTTGCGAGAGATCTCGACCAAGCCCGACGCGCGAGAAACCGTGGGGGCTCGCGCCGAAAGGAGAGCATCCAAAGGATCACACGTGAGCGCACACCGACCTGAGGGTTCCGTGCGCAGGTGGTGCAAGTACCCCACAACAGATCCCTTCGCTAGCCATCTGTGGCCTGCACGAATCCGAAACTTCGTTTGGTTGTGAAAGCAACACCGGGCAAGCTTGAGCATCGCGTGGTTGCTGTCGTCTTTCGGATTGATGACACGTGTAGCGAGCCGCACATCGTTATTTGGGTAGCCAAAGCGCGAAGCCACGAGTGTTCCGTCGTACGCCTCGACAATGGGGAAATCTCGAAACAAATTCTGCTCCCGAGAATCTCCTTCGCCGAACGTCTGCGCGCACGCATTGCGACGATCGGCCTCCGATTTCAAACTCGGATCCCAACAGCTCTCACCAGAAGAATCGACGTTCTCGGCCGACCAATACGGATGTCCCACTGGCAGCAAATCATCAGTGATTTGCACGTAGTCTGCCACGCGCGTTTCTTCACCGTCCGGAACTGTAATCCCCACCTTCTCTGCCGCGGCTCGTTCCGCAAGCACGCGCGCGCGTCCAACATCGACGTCCTCCACGCCACGGCCACAAAACGACGCGTTGGGATTCCGAAACTGAAGCGACGCGTAGCTATCGGTTGAAACAAGATCAATCGGGATCTTATCGGTATCCGGGATGCTTCCTTCGTAACTCACCATCCAATCTTGGTCGACGTGCGTCGACGGATCTTCAAGCGCCATGCGCACGCCGGGGACTGACGCATTCGCGAGGTTACGCGCCTCGAACGTTGGCGACAGAGGCGATCCGTACAGTG
>JAHFDX010000109.1 GCA_023248785.1 Myxococcales bacterium | reverse complement strand
CGGCTTTGCAGTCCGTTCGATCCACGGAGAAGAGTCCGAAGTGCGCGTTGGGCGTGTAGCCTTCACCAAGTTCCCAATTGTCGACAATCGACCAGTGGATGTACCCGATCACGTCAACGCCATCGCGCATCGCGCGCAGCACCGATTGCAGGTGTCCGAGCACGTAGGGCGCGCGCATGTCCGTTGCAGCAGACTCTTTCGCGATGTTTTGCGGAAGACCGTTTTCTGTGATGAGGATCGGTAAGCCGTGCGTTGTCGCGGGGGTGGCAGTGAGATCGCGCACGTGAGCAAGAATTCGATAGAGGCCATCGGGCATGATTTCCCAGCCGAGATCGTTCAGGAGCTTGTGCCGCACGTTGGTGTTGGGCACGTAGGGCGACGCGCTTAGATCATTGTCGAACAACCCGCCGAGGTACGGGGCTTGGACAGATACCGGGATCGATTGGTGCACATACACGCTGCGGTAGTAGTTCACGCCGACGAAATCGAGCCGCCCCTGCAACGTTTTTCGCAGCGACTCGTCACATGCGTCTTCACGCCGAAGGCGGTAGCAGCCTTTGTGCACGGCTTCGATGAACATGTCGTTTGTAATGAAGTGAAATTGTTTCGCAGCCTTCGTGTGCAAATCGATCGGCACACCGCCTACTTCGTAAGGTGGAGCGATCTTTACGTACATCATCCCGTGAGCGAAACCCACGACGGGCGGTGCCCACTTTTTCTCTTTGTAGACGCGATGGATTTCGTCGTAGCCAGCCGCATGCGCGAGCACCATGTTCTTGAGCGCTTCTTTTGCGTCGAGGCCATGACCGACGCGGCCCGGAGGAAAAACGCCGGCGATGTATCCAGCCTGAAATTCGAACACGGGTTCATTCAGCGTGGACCAGTACTTCACCTTGTCACCGAGTTTTTCGACGACGGTTCGGGTGAAGCGTTTGAAATGATCGACAACTTGAGGGTTCATAAACCCTTTTCGCGCCTGCTTGTCGTCCGCCGGATCCGAGAGCCACAGGGGCAATGTGTAGTGGTGAAGTGTTGGAATGGGTTCGAGCCCACGCCTTTTCATCTCGTCGATATCGCGTCGGTACTTCGCGAGCTCGTTTTGATCATAGATGCCGAGCTTCGGTTCAACGCGACCCCACTCCACCGAAAATCGGTACGACGTCAGCCCGAGGGATCGAGCTCTATCGAGGTCGGCATCGAGAACCGATCGCTCGTGATGTCGCAAGGCTCTTCCCGAGAGCTCCCACCGCTGGCAGAGGTCCTGGATCTTGATCCCAAGAACGCTCACCCCCGCCTTTGGACGCAACTTTGGGTCGCGGCAAATGCGCTCGTAGGCAAACCAATCGTTGTTGGTATTGTCGCCCTCCACTTGGTGAGCCGACGTGGCGGCACCGAATAGGAATTTCCGCGGAAACTGACCCGTGTATCGGGCATCTCCAAGCGCGAACTTTCGCCCAAGAACGGGATCGTCCACAGGCTCGCTTGGGGTTACTCCCGAACCGTTGTCCGGCGACGACGCCGGCCGGTGACTGCGCGCAAGGGCAACGTCGCGCGGTATCTCTTTGCACTTGTGAACAACCGCGAGGCAGGTTGGGTCGGAGAATCCTGCGATCTTGCCGCACGAACTCGATTTCTCAAACGCGGTGCATACGGCGTCGCTTTCAAATGTGGCGAGGCACGCGCCCTGAATTTCAATGCATTGCAGGCCGTGATTCTGCCCGCAGATCGTATTCAGATTCGTGCATCGGGCTTGCCATCCGCTCGGTAGCGAACCTACCGATCCAAAGCACTGACCGGTTGTGTCCCAACATCCGGGGTCGACGGTGCTACACCCGGCAGCCTTTCGCCGACAACCTTCGATTCCCTCCGTATTCGCAAGGCACCGTCCTTCATCGGCGTGGCAGGCGTCATCCGTGTGGCCGCCGCACAGCACAGAGGGCGAGCACACGTCCGCTGCCCCCGCCCGTCCTACCCACAAAAGCCCCCCCACTAAAATACACGACACCCACCGCATGATCCCTCCGCGAAGGCCGCGGCTTCACGCCGACCGCGGCCTTGTCTCTCTACATGCTACTTCCGAATGCAGATTCGGCACCGCGTGCAGGGCGAACTTTGGGCGACACCCACGCACACGGATGGCCCCATGCTACTCGCCGGGCGCAACTCAAGCGTTCGGTGATTTCTTCGAAACGCGCCGTTCGAGCCATGCGACCAATGCGACGACTGCGATCTGCGCAACCGCAGTCGCTATTGCGACACTTCGCATGCCCTCAATTCGTCCATTCGCACCAGTTGATAGCCAACGCGCCGAAGCAAATGCGCCGATCGCGGCTGCCAAGTGTTGCACCATCGATTGAAGCGACATGAAGCGTCCTCGCTCCTCCGGTGAAGGCACGCGCGTGCTGAGGGTGTTCGCCGACAGATTTCGAAACGACATCGCGACCATGAAAAGGACAAAGATCCATGTGGTCGGAAACCACGGCGGAATGCGTCCGAAGCCCCCGTAGACGACAGCCGCAAGAAGCCCGCAGCCGAAAATGGTGACCCCCAACGAGCCCCATCGATCGACAAGTCGGCCCGCAAGAGCCATCGCGCCCACGCTCGCAACGCCACCGTAGATGTAGAGCCGCGGGAGATTCTCGCGCGGGTATCCAAGGTTGTGTTGCACGTACGTCGAGATGTTCGGGATGAGGATGAACGCGCTCATCATGACGAACACCGTCAGCGCGCACGTTGCAAGCACGTTGGGATTCGCGAAGAGTGCGAGCACCGACCCTCGCGGGGTTTGCCGGGTCGGCGCGTTAGGCAGCCCTCGAAGGATGATCGCTGCAAACAACGTCACGAGCAATGCGAGCCCGGCGACGGCAAAGAAGGGGAGCCGAAAGCCGCCCGTGCGCGCTAGCTCGAGCCCCGCGGGCACACCGAAGATGGAAGCGATGGCGAAGGTGCCCATCACGACGCTGAGTGCTCGACCACGGCGTTCGACGGGCACACAGTCGGTCACAATCGAAAGTGACAGAGCCGTTGCGGGCCCGCCAAAAAAACCGGCAACGATGCGAGCGAACAAGAGGGAGTAAAATCCGCTCGCCACACCCCCGAGAGCGGTGCCCCCAGCCAGGCCGATCATGGAAGCGACAAGTGCCGCGCGGCGAGGAAATCTGTCGAGCGCGAACGATCCAAGGAAACCGGCAAGCGCTGCGCTTGCCGTGTAGCTGCCGCCGATGTCACCGAGTCGCGAGGTGGGGATGTCCAAGGCCTTCGCAAAGTCGGGCCCCATCGGCATGACCATCATAAAGTCAAGCACATTGACGAATTGAACTGCGGCGAGCGTCCAAACGAGGGCCGTCTCTTGGCGTCGCTCCATCGTGTGATGATCGTCGCCCTCGCCGTGCATCGCGAGTTGAAAAGCACGCCCATTGTAAGAGACATTGGATCGCAATGGCCGGCTTCCGCCAACGACTTCGCGCCGGGTGGCTTCCGTTCATGGCTTTGCACATCGTCGCCTACCCGCTTGCATTTCTTTGGGCGATCGCAGCGATGCCTGTTCTCTTCGCGATCGTTCCGCAGCATATTCTGCTGAGCGATGCGCAAGCGCAGCTCAAGATTGGCAGCGTTGTGCAGACGTATCCCGAGCCCGTTGTGTACGTATTGAAACGCGTGCTCCTCACCTCGGCGGTCCCGCTTGCGCTTGAGAACGCGGTGGCACTTTGGCTCGCGATGGATCCGACGAAGCGCAAACGTAGCTCCGCGATCGCGACCGGTGTGCTCTTTGGCACTGGCGCATTGGTCGCGATTGTGGGTTGGACCCACCTCTTGTTGTTCAAGAAATAGTCGCTGCTGCTTCGTTGTTGTTCAAGAAATAGTCGGGCTACTTCGCGTTGGCGCAACAGCGGTATCCGCTTTGAAAGCCGCTATAGAGTTCGTCGTGCGCCGTGGTTGCAGGACGGCATCGATTGCGCGCCGCCATCCACCAGCCGCCCTTCATCGCGGAACGCCACTGACCATTGGTACGATCGCGGAACGTCCATTCGTCGACGTTGCCTGTCATGTTACGCACGCCGTACGGACTCTTGCAGGAGTCGAGATCCTTCGACGCCTTGCGGTAGTCGCGAAGCTTGCCGCGGTTGTCCATCAAGTCGGTCTTGTCGTAGTTGCACTTGTTCGAGTCGCGCTTGTTGCCGATTGAGTACGCGAGCATCTGCTCGCCTTCACAAGCAAGCTCCCACTCTGTTTCGTAACAGAGGCGCTTACCTTGATGCTCGCACGATTCCTTGGCATGCGTCCAGGACACATCGGTCTCGGGCATCGCCTCGCCTTGCTTTGTGTACTCATCGCGATCGATGCAAAAACGCTTCTTTTCGCGCGGGCCTACGCACTCGGCAGGCGCAAATTCCTTGCACCTTGCGACCTTGAGCGACGGCGGGTCCAGCCATTCCGCGCAGGTCTGTCGCGCTTCGGTGCAGTAGCTCCCCTCAACGAGAACCATCTCAGTCGGACACCCGTTTGGCGGAGCTTCGGCTGGTTCCGGCGACGTCGAAGACTCGGCTGCATAACTTGTCGATGTGGAGTCGGTTGCTGCTTTCGGAGTGGATTCGTCGGTGGCGGCAGCGGCGAGCCGGAGGGGCGGAGAGCTGGGGAGAGGGGTCGAGGCGAGCGGCGGAGCTTTGGGCGGTGCTGTCGAAGCACATGCGATGATCGCGACACTAAAACTTCCGTACAAGACAAACCGCGTGACCAAGCTCCGACGTAACATGGCTCGGTCCCTCCTTCGAGGTGCCCGTCGGCAGGTGATTCCGCCCGAGGGCACCTATCCTAATTGTGATCGTATACAGATGCATTTTCCTTGCCCAAGTTCTCGGCGACTCTCAGACGAGTTTTTAATGTCGAATGAATGCCTCATGCGCAACGTGCAATTTGCACGATCTCCCATGTTTTTTGGGCTCTGCGAAAAACAACTGCGATTGAATTCATCGCAGGTCGCTCATTAAGTGAGCACCGATTAAAGTGACACTATGACACGTTTGTCGCATCTGTGAGAAAACCCCACAACGACGGTGCGCACCCCTCTGCGCATCGCCGGAATTTTGACGCGCGCGCGAAGCTCAGCCGTTTACTTTTTGGCGGACGAGTTTGCTGGATCGGCACAACAACGAAAGCCTGTTTCTGTCCCGTTGTAGAAGTGGTCGTGCGCGGTCTGCGCAGCGCGGCAGTGGTTACGACTGGGCTGCCAATACGCACCTTTCATGGCAGGGGCTGGCTGAGGAAAATGTGCCGTGCGATCGATCGTCGTCCATTCTTCGAGGTTGCCGCTCAGGTTGTGTACGCCAAACGGGCTCACGCAACGCGGCTTGTCTTTGGCGCCCAACCTGAGATCGGCGAGCTTGCCATCGGGGCGAAAGAGGTCGACCCGATCGGCGTTGCACGCATCGGGATCGCGCTTCCACCCGTAGGGATAGGGGCGCATTTCTTCCCCTTCGCAGGCAAAATTCCATTCGGATTCAAGGCAAACACGCTTGCCTTGGCCCTCGCACGTGCGCTTCGCATCGGTCCACGACGCATGCGAGACGGGCAGGGTTTCGCCGGGGGGCGCCCACTCGTCGCGGTCCATGCAAAAACTCATATGCACGCGTTCTTTCGAGCGACACGTGGCGCTTACATATTCCGCGCAGCGAAAGTACCGGTACCGCCCGGTCGACTCGAGCCAACGCTTGCACGCGTGAAGAACGTCCGGACAGTAGTTGCCTTCCACGTACGCCATTTGAGGATCTGGGCAGCGGCTTTTGCCGGAGCTCGCCCTGGACGCATCAAGCGGCGGTTTGACCGAATCGGATTTGTTTGCGTCGCCCTGCACGGCACGATCTGCGGAGCGCGAAGGGTCGACCGAGCGCCCATCGGCGTGGGCGGATGCGATCCATCCGAAGAAGAGCACGGTGAAAGTCAGCGCGGCTCGAGCCATGAGGGGCGCACGTTTGGCGCGAATTGGAGGCGGGTGCAAGACCTTCGTACGGCTGAGCTTGACCAGCTCAGCAACTCGTCGCATGCCGGGACATCGTGGCGGGACTGTGGGCCGTGGTCGTGTGAGGAAGCATGAAAACTTTGATGTTTTTATAATGTAGCGGTGTCGTTGTTGCGGGAATCGGGCCGATCGGATGTACGGGTTCGCAGCCTCAGGTGAAAACGACGCTCGCGCATTTATCGCCGAAACGGTCTTGGACGTCGGGGATTCTTACGCGCGCGCGATCGTCAACAGCTCTGCCGTTGCCGGTGGCTCTCAGTTTCGCATGAAGTGTTGGGGGACCGTACCATCGGGGCCAGCTTGGTGTTGGCGATCAAAGGGCGCGAGGTGGAGCCCAAAGTGACATGGGCGATCATCTACCTTCCGTCGGTCTGGGAGCCCACGTTCATCCCGTCCAGGTTGTCGCCGGTACGAACTGACCCATTCCTCGTAGTCTTTGTCGTCAATACGCCGTGCTAGAAAAAAAGGCGGAAGGCCTCTGCGGTGCATCCGTCGGATCGCCCTTGCGGCGCGCAGGTCGGCACGTTGCGGGAGAGCACACGGGGGCGATCTTTGCGCCGCAAAGGCGACCCGACGGACGGCGGGTAAGCCCTCGGGCCGACCGCGGTTACTGCCTGAGCTGCCGTATGAGCCCTAGGGTGCAACGCGCGCACAACGCAGGAGAGCTTCAGGACTCGCAGCCCAACGATTTCAGTTTCGAAGAATACGCAGCACGCCGCGCCTCATTGCGTTGCGCTGCTGCTGCAGCTTCTTGCGGATTAGTAGAGTTCGTGGCACGGTATTCAGCATTGCCAGCCACACGCTCGTCTTCATATAGCTTCTTGCAGGCCTCGCTTGTTTCGGAGACTCTCAGCGTGCCCTCGAACGTTCTCACCTTCGACTGGGGCGTCAGGACGGCCACGTACACAACGTTTCCTGTGACCCCGGCGGCAAGGTTTGGATTCGGCCCGTTATAGAAGTCGGTTTTGCTTGGGACCGAAGCGAAATTGGCAAGGGATCTCGGAATCGGGACAAACGTAATGAGCGACATTTCAACCAGAGTGAGTAGTCCCTTGATTGGATGACGTCTGCCCCCGAAATAATTGACCGTGCTGGCGAATACCGGGCGAAAATAGGTGGCGTCCGGCACATTATACCCTGTGCCTGGGGGCCGCTTGCTTGAATCGGCAGCATATGCGCAGAGCGAAATCGTAAATCCGAGTGTCCCACCGGAGGACAGGTTTCGAGATAGATCAAACGTCAGAAGGTCATCATTTTTGGCCAGGCTCCACGTGAAGGCCAACGGTTTGCCAAAATTCGTATGACCTACTTTAACGGGCACCGCCTCGGCTCCTGGCGTGATGGCTTGTGTCGGAAGCGCACCCTCTGTGGAAATGGCTATTTCCCCCGTACTTTTCCGTAAGTAGATCTTGTTGAACCAGTGCTTGTACGCCGCAAAACGCGTGTCTTGTGCGCCGCACAGGTTGTCGTCCGCAAACGCGGAGGTGGTGGAGGAAATGCCGATCAACAAAGATAAGGTCCAAATAGCTCTCATTTTTTTCTTCTCCTAAAATTTCCCCCGTCCGTTCCTGTCGCTCGACGTACTCATACAGCCAGGAGTCGAATTTCTTTAGAATACAGGAGTCATTCGTGAGTCTATCGCCCGGCACGCCGACTTGCTAAACAATAAAATGCAACGAAGCGCGCGAGAGACACCCCCCACACGCTTCGCTCAAGCAGCGTGTCGCTACTTCGAGAAAAGCTGAGCTGCAATAATGCCTGCACCGCGCGTAGCCGTCACAACCCACTTCGCCGTAACCGGTGTGTTGAACATGGTCGCAGTCAATGGTGCCTTGATGCACTGGCCTTTGCCACCGAGCGATGCCTGGTTGCCCGTGCCCCTGTCGCGCGCGAGTTCCGGGTTGAGTCCAGGAATGGGCGTGACGGCGAGCATCACGAGATCCACTTCTTGGACTCCGACCCCGACGGCGAGCACGGTGTAGCACTTCTTCGGGTCCATCTGAAACTGCGACTCGAGCGTTTGGCCTTGCTGAAAATTGCCGGCGACGATCGGCCCCTCGCGCCCCATTCCCGGAGCTTCGGTGGCGGCATAGATAAAGAGCGGGCCAGTGGCCGCTGCGGCAAATGTCGGGTCGATCGGGGTCGCGCTTCCCGTGCTTGCACCGCCTGGCGGCGTGGGGGCTGGAGCGCCGCTCGGCGCGGTTCCGGGCATTGGAAACGGAAATCCGCTCGGAATGGGAAACGGAAACGGGCTTGCCGTTGGAGTCGGGCTAGGTGCGGTTGGAGCCGCTGTTGGATACGGCTGCGTGGTCGGGTAGGGCTGCGGCGCGGTTGGATAGGGCTGTGCGGTTGGGTAAGGCTGCGCAGTTGGATACGGCTGCGCGGTCGGGTAGGGCTGTGGTGGGTACCCGGTGGGATACGCCGTGGGGTTCATCGCCGTGTTTTGCGGGTTATCCGCGGGTTGATCTCGGTTGCAAGCAAACGCCGCGAGGGCGGCGGTCACGGATGCGAAGGCGACTAGGGAGAGACGATGCATTGCGGTTGGCTCCTCAATCTGCAGGTTCACTTCGTTCGACGGCACGAGTGTATCTTGAATGCTCCCATTTCTAACGAATCACGCCTTAAGAACATTACACCTAGCAGGCCGCTGAAAAACGTTTCAGCACCCTGCTAGGACGATTCATTTCAGGGAGGCACGCGCCTCCCTGCCCCGAAAAAACGTGGTTTTTCGGGGTCCCCATCCCACGCGGCTCGCATCGCTCGATTTGGATCTGCTTCAGAACTCCGTTTTTCAGCAGCCTGCTACGTAAAACTATTATCTTTTGTGGGCTCGAAACAGGACGTTGCGGTGTTTCGCCGTCGTGGTAACAAGGAAATTGCCACGCCGGTTACGGACACTGATTGGTCGCTCTCTCGCAAGACAGGTCTTTCGCAAGGCAAGTCGCTAGCAAGGCAAGCGGACGTTTGGGTACGGGACACGTGGACACGGCGGGCTCTCCGTCGTGACCTCTCACCCAGATGGGTCTTGCTGGATAAGAGGGTTGGTTTGGGAATACGAGGAGCTCCGAGATTAAGGGGCGATTGTGCAAGGCCCGGGATTGAGGCGATCGTTATGGGTAATCGACTATACGTGGGCAATCTGTCGTTTCAGACAGATGCGGAATCTGTGCGTGCGGCGTTTTCCGAAGTTGGACAGGTAGATGATGTGCATTTGGTGATGGATCGTGACACGGGCCGTCCACGCGGCTTCGCGTTTGTGACCATGGCAAGCGAGCAAGACGCAGCAAACGCGATCGAGCGTTTCAACGGCGCCATGCTAGACGGCCGAGCCCTTCGCGTGAACGAAGCTGAAGAGCGTCGTTCGGGCGGCGGTGGCGGCGACGGATTCGGCGGCGGCGGCGGCGGACGTCGTGGCGGCGGTGGCTTCGGTGGCG
>JAHFDX010000108.1:4316-9452 GCA_023248785.1 Myxococcales bacterium | reverse complement strand
AATCATGTCGAGTTCGGCCATTGCTTCCTCGAGAGCGCGGTCCGCCTCAGAGCCACCACCACTGTCACGTCCTCCACTACCACCCGCCCCCGATCCGCCTTCGCCACCGTCACCGGAAGAACTTACCGCCAAATCAGGTTTGGACAACCTTGCCGCCATATCGCGCGCGGCAAGTTCAGCGTGCACGTGGTCGGCGGTTTTCTCGCATCGATCCATCCGAATCAAGTCGCCTCGGATCACTTCGGCAAGCTCGCGACCAAGTCGACCAAACGACCGCATATGCGGAACACTCTCGTCCAGCACCCGACGACGAACCTCTGCGCGCGTGCGCGGGGAAGATTGCTCGTCCAGGTCGAATTCATGGATCAGCGCTGCCAATTCATTTGCAACGGACGCAAGCCGACCAGCGCTCAAGCGCGCACTTCGGAAGTCGAGGCCCATCGCTTGGCGATCTAAGACAAGAACCGCGTGTTCGAGTTCGTCGACAATTTTTTTCACGCCTGCTTCGCTGCTCGCATCGACTTTTAGGAGCTTTGCACGAAGCGTGGTCATGACCTTGCGAGCGCGTACCGCAACAAGTTTAGGAACGACAACGCCGGCACGCTTGAAGCCTTCGATTCGCGAAATCGTGGTCTGCGTAGCGAGCGCCAATGTTTGTAACTTTGACTGAGTCTTTTTGCGATCCCAGTCTTTTGCGGGTGTTTTTGCCTCCGATAGCGCCCATGCGAGGGCATCGACCCATTCGTCACGCATTGCTCGAATCTCGTCTTGACGAGCATTCTCTGCCTCGCCGATCGTCGCGGGCACGATCGTAATCGCTTCGCTCTTTCCCCATTTGGGCCCCGACACCGTATCGTTGTCTTTTGCTTCGATCGTGACATCGATGGGACCGGTCGCTGCGCGAATGAATGGGTGACGAAGAGAAAGGGAACGAGCTCCATGTTCGACGGCGCTATCCCCATTCGCTTGCAGGAAAACGGAGCGTTCTTCACGCTCTCCGGACCGCATCACCAGCACGACTTCACGAAGTCCGTGATCGTCGGTCGCATCGTAGCGTAGCGGCACAACGTCGTCCTTCGCACCAGCCGATGTTCCCACCGGTTGCGCGTCCATCAAGTGAATGGTGCGTGGTGCTCCTTCAAGTACCACGCGTGGCACATCATCGACGCGCACGCGAACATCGAGGCTTCCCTGACCCGAAATGAGCACGCTACCAAATCGCGCTTGCGTCCGAAGCGCCCCGTCGGCCATCACCGTGAAGCGCGCGATTACCTCGCCGTGCCCGTCATCCACAAATGGAACAACCTTGGTACCATTGGACAGTTCGAGGATGCGCCCCGGATGTTGTGGCTTCCCTCGAACCACGAGCACGCTTCCGACGGGCACACGATTTCCCTGACGAAACGGTTCAGGCTTTGTCAGGCGAAGGTATTCGGGAAACGTAACGCTCACATCCACATCCTCGAGCCAGTCAAAAGGGACGGGAGCGCGGCCTTCAAATGCGAACGCAATGTTCACACCTTCGATCACCTCGAAGGGTCGAAAGAGTGCCATCGCGAGCGATGCGAGTGTGAATGCGAGAGCAAGCAGCTTTAGGAACCTATAATGATGCTGCGTGCGCTTTTGGATCGCTCCTTGTGGTAACTCGGCGATCGTGCGTTCGAGATGCCACGATGAAAGCTCCGCTGATTCGCCGTATGCGGGAGCCGTTGCCACTACAAGCAGGGCGCGCTCCACCCGCAAAACCGAAGCGCGAAGATTGTGCTCTAGTAGACCCTGCAACACACGAATAGGCGAACTGCGCGCGCGCAAGAGCGCCTGCACACCGGTGAGCACGGCGGGCGCCATCAGAATCGCTGCAGCCAGCCAACGCGCGCGTGATGTCCCCTGGCGCGCAACGAGCGCGCCTGCCATGAAAGCAGCGACGAAGCTGGAGAGAACACACCCCCATCGCGCGCGGCGCACGGTGGATTCGTAGCCGTTAATTATTTTGCTAAGCGACGGTGGCAGGGGCATTCGGCTCCGTAATTGTACCCTGAGTGTACCAGCGCTGGCGTGCGTCACCCATTCGGGCGTCTGGCCCTTTTCGGGGGGTGCGGTACGAATTCCACATGCCGCGCAACGTCTCCTCGCGAAGTACCTTTGACGCCCTGCTCATTGCCCTTGCCTCGCTGCACGGGATTCCCACCAATTATGAGGCTTCCGAATCCGCCGAAAGCGAGCCGACATCGCGAAGGGTGCCTGAAGGAGGCGACCGAGAGACGCTGGTGTCGGCCATCAAGTGAGGCTCTCGGCCAACATCAGCCGCCAGCGAGTTTCTTGCCGATGGCAACTTGAATACGGTCGAGAAAATCCCTAGTGCCGTTCAATCCACCGGGGGCGTGGGGAACCGATGAACACGCCAAGAATCTCCCTGACTCGCCTCTGGATGATGGCCGCTTTTGCCACCACTCTCTACGGAATCGCCGATCTGGTTTTCTCCTTCTAATCCCGTCGCCGCGGCGCCCTATCTTGCACACGCGAATGAGCCTGTTTTTCGCGTGGGCGCACCCAACATGCTTTTGGGAACGTTCGCAGAAACATTCAACGGATGGGCTGCAACGTTAGGGTTCTTGGCGATCGAGCGATCCCTTGGCGGAACACCGTGGTAACCCGACGTTCGGTTCTTGCGGAGCGCCTCTTGCGCAGCGCCATGCGGTGCGCAACCTCTCACCCCCAGTCGGGCAGCGTCAACTAACGTGCATGATGGCTCGACGCCGGAGGTACCACCGGAATCGGCATCGGGAACGGGATAGGCAAATTCGAGGGAATGGGAATGTTCGTCGGAAAAGGAAATACCGACGGGATATTCCATGGGGGCAGTGGATCAGGGCCCGTGTTTCCGCCAGCATCCGCTGGTGGCGGCCTCGGCAAAACCATGCCTCCGTCATGCGGATGCGTGGTCGGCGTTACGTACGGCGGCTGACCATGGTTATCAAGTGACGGCAGTGAGCCACCGCCACTATCGAGTGCCGGAATGGGTCCCGAGTCGACTTGCGCAGTTGGAACAACCGACGGCGCGGGGTCGCCCGCATCCATGACGCGTGGAGGCGAATCATCGCCCGCTGAGTATGCGAGATAGACACCACCGAGCACGCCGCCAAGCGCAAGCGGACCCAGGATGAGCGCGAGCCACAACCCCGTGGAAGTAGACGCGCGTCTTCGTCCTCCGTAAGGGGCCGAACCATGTCCCGACGGTGTCATTGCACCGCCGTACCCGTGCGGCGCCATCGCATGACGGCCCGCCGGCGCGCCAAGAGGTACTTCCGTTCCGCGGCGCACAGGTTGTTGCGGAGCGGGCGCTTGCGCAGACATTGCGGGACGCGCGGCCGTCGCTGCCATCACCGCATCGACGGGCGCGCCCTGAAGAGTGCCATCTGGACTCCCCGCAAGGCTCGTTCGCGCCACGATTTCCGCGGTGGGCTCCATTTTCGCAGTTGACGCGTAAGGAAGCGCTTGCACCGGGCCCGTCTGCGGCCGCTTCCCGCGAATAAAGCCCTCGAGGTGCAATCGCATCTCCGCGGCATTGGCAAACCGCATCTCCGGACGTGGCGCCATTGCACGATGGACGAGACCAGCGAGCTCGGGCGGCACCTCGGGAGAAGCTTTCACCAAGGGCTCTACTTCCCCACGCTCCACCTTCGCCGCGACAATGCGGCCGTCGTCCCCTTCCGCGGGGCGCCTCCCTGCGAGCATCTCGTAAAGCATCACGCCAACGGCATAGATGTCGCTTCGTGCATCTGCTTGATCCGCCGATCGCGCTTGCTCGGGCGCGATGTACTCGGCAGTGCCCATGAGGACACCCGCCATCGTGAGATTCTTTTGTCCCTCGCGCCTGAGCTTCGCGATGCCGAAGTCAATCAACTTGACGACCGGCTGCGAGCCTACAAACGTAACAAACACGTTTTCTGGTTTTAGATCGCGATGGATGACGCCAAGTGCGTGGGCCGCTTCAAGTGCGAGCAGGATTTGGCGAGTGTATTCGCATGACGTCGGGATGGATAACTTGTGTTGACGCCCCAGTACCGTGGACAGCGGCTCACCCTGCAAGAGCTCCATGACGATGTACGCGTGTCCGTCGGCCGTACGATCGATATCCATCACCTGGACAACGTGCGCGCTCTTTATTTGCGCCGCGACACGCGCCTCTTGAAGGAAGCGCTCCACCAAGCTCGTGCGAACGGCGAGCTCCGGATGAAGCATCTTGATCGCCACACGCGTGCCCAGCATGTCGTGTTGCGCCTCATAAACGGACCCCATGCCGCCATCGCCTACTAGGCGAAGCAGCCGGTACTTCGCATTGATCACATCACCGATGCGCACGACGGCCATGAGGGTACGACGCTTCGGGAATGGAAGCGATCTCTTGCATGCCGGTCACTTCGGTAACGGCAGCGCCTGTTTTCGCGGGCTCGGGCCGCGATCGAACGCTCGCCTCACCAAACGGTCGCATAGCTCGAGCATAGGGATATGCGCCACGCCCGCAGCTTCGGGCAGCAGGCTCGTGGCTGTAAATCCGGGCAGCGTGTTGACCTCAAGGAGGGTTACACGATTGTGATCTGCATTATCACCGACGATAAAATCCACGCGCGCCAGATCGCGACAACCAAGCGCGACAAAGGCACCCACGGCAACACGTTGAACCTCGGAAGTTACGCCTGTCGGTAATCGCGCAGGGCAATGGTGAACACTTCGGCCCGCTGCGTAGCGTGCTTCGTAGGTGTAAAATGGATCATTGGGAGATACAATTTCTGTTGTCGGCAAAGCTACAGGTTCACCTGTGATCTCTAACACGCCACAGGTCACTTCTGTTCCCATTGCAAAGTGCTCACAAATGGCAACCTCATCGATCGCCCACACACGGTCAAGCGCGGCCGCGACTTCGCTAAGCGGTCTGCTCGCTTCGATCCGGGAAACGCCAATCGCTGAGCCATGCGTTGCCGGCTTGATGACCACGCGATCTCCCACTTCGTCCCGAACGCGTTCGGCGGTTTTAAATGCGTCGCCGCGACGTACGGCAATGCCGGGCGCAATGGGCAGGCTGTGCGTTGCGAAAAGTATCTTGGCTACGCGCTTGTCCATGGCCATGGCACTCGC
>JAHFDX010000108.1:0-4306 GCA_023248785.1 Myxococcales bacterium | reverse complement strand
GGCGCTCGCCAAAACGCCCGACCCGACGTAGGGCACGTGGAGCACTTCGAGCAACCCTTGGAGCGATCCATCTTCGCCCACTTCGCCATGGGTAATGGGAAACACAACATCGAACGAACCGGCCAAAAGAGCCTCGCCAAGACGTGCGTCGAGTTCAAGGCGGGTAACTCGATGCCCGGCATCCGTGAGTCCGGCGGCGATCCCTTTTGCGGACGCTCGACTCACTTCCGCTTCGGTGGAGGGGCCGCCTTGAATGACCGCCACCGAAAGTGGCGTCATCGATCAACCTTGCCCGACATATCGAAGAGCTCAATTCCGATCTTGCCCGCAAAATCGAAAATCTTGTGGTCGCGATAGAATTCGCCAAACGCAATGCGTCCAAGGCCCGCGTTTGCGATCAGCTTGAAACAAGGCCAGCACGGCGACGCAGTCACGTAAATGGATCCGCCTTCGATCCCAGCGCCATTCTTCGCCGCTTGCACGATGGCGTTGGCCTCAGCGTGAACGGTACGCACGCAATGCCCATCCTCCATGAGGTGACCCTCGTCGTCGCAATGACCGAGACCTCGAATCGAGCCATTGTATCCCGTCGCCAAGATGCACTTGCCCCTAACAATGACCGCCCCGACATGCTTGCGGCTGCACGTGGATCGGGTGGCCACCTCCTTCGCAATGTTCATGAAATACTCGTCCCACGACGCGCGGATGCGTTCCGACATGCCCCCAATGTACACGACCCGCGCGACGCGAATGGGATCAGAACGTGAGGACGATCTCAAGGCGCGTGTTGCGCGACGAAGCTTCACGGTCCGCAGGATCAACCACTGGCAGCGCCGAACCGGCGTCGAGCGTGCGGACGTTCCCGGCTTTGACTCCAGCATTGCGCAAAGCAGCCGTCACTTCGGCCAGGCGCTCTTGCAGCGCGCGTTGGTCGCGACCTGCACTCGAAGGCGAAAGATGGCTCACCAACAGAAAGTGCACATCGGACTTTTCCTTGAGCAGTTTTCCAAGTTCTTGAAAACGTTCTACATACTTTTGGTCTAATAAATCGCGGAACGTGAGCACGACCCCCCGCTCATCGCGCGTGGGAGCCCAACCCGCTTCAGACAAGGTCGCGAGGATTGCATCGGTGCGATCCACAGCCGGCGCGCTCTCTCCTTGCGCTTCGTGCCGCTGACGCGCGAGCAACGCCAAGCACGCGGTTCGCGCAGCAAGCGCTTGCGTCAATGCATCGCGGTCGTCCGCTTTGGCATCATCTTTGGACACCGGCGGGTGTCGCCCGGTCTTTGTCGATCCGTACTCTGCCTCCATGCGCTCTTCGGCATCCTTGAGAATGCTCGCTGTCGGCGTTTCGCCGCTCGCCCCCTTCGAGCCACCCTTCCACTCCGCAAGAACACAAAGCGTTTCCGCCTCTTTCAGGAGCGCACGCGCAGCTTGCTCTCGTGCTTTGCCGCGATCAGCACCCGCTCTGTCGAGCCGAGGAATTCGTAACTGCCTCGCGATCAAGGCGCGCTGCTCAAGCATGCGCACTTCACCTTCAGCACGGTCGCGTTGCGCTTTCGCTTCGCCGGAAACACCCTCGGTTTTCGCCAATGCTTGTTCGGCCTGCTGGTAAGCGTCTGTCGCCGCCTTGAGGCGCAACGATATCGCCGCACGCTCGTACCAAATCCGTGCGGCCTCTGCGTACAGTTCCGCCGTTGGGCCATCTTCCGCGCGAACGGCCGCGAGCGCCTTGTTGCGGTACGACTCGGCGGTGTGAAATGCGTCTGTATCCTTCGCAGCGGAAACCTGTGGACTCTCGCGAAGGGAATCCAACGAGAGAACCTCTGGTGCCTTAGGTGGCGCGAGGTGGCAAGCAGCAACAAGCATGGCCGCCCCCGCGAAAGAAATTTGCTTCATCAGTGTCCACGTCCCTTTCGCGCGCGCTTTTTTTTCTGCACTTCCTCGATGGGAACGGGTTCAGCCTCGACGCGCTGCACTTCCGCCTTGAGGCGTAACACAGATGCGGTGGCTTGCTCGTACTCGGCGCGGTACTTCACGGTGGCTTGCTCGGCGGTCACGACCTTCTCTTCGAGGCTGCGCGCTTCTTTCTCCTTGCGCGCCATGCCAACGACTTCGCGCCCAAACTCGGCCCAACTTCGCGCCACGATGCCCGCGAGAGTGGCTCGCGGCAGATCGCCAAGATCCTTCAAGCGCCGCTCACGTTCGAGTGCCATTTTCGCTCGCTCTACATAGGTCTTCGCCAACGGTTCGCGCTCGAGCAACGTGACGAGCTCACGCGCGTATTCGGCGTCAGAAGGTTGCGTGGCGCGCGCCATTGGCGTTTCCAGAACAAGAAAACAGGTTGCCGCGATCAGTCGCCAAAACCGCATTTCTTACGAAGTAACTCCGTTTTTGCGAATATCGCAATACAGGTGTCGACAAAATGATCACGTTCGAGGGCATTGAGCAAGCGCGCCAACGCATCCAACGGAGCGTGTCGCTCACGCCTTGCTCGTTCAGCGAGCGCTTGTCCAAGCTCACGCAAACGCGGTGTTGGCTCAAGCTCGAGAACTTGCAGATGACGGGTTCGTTCAAGGAGCGCGGCGCGTGCAACAAGCTCATGACGCTGTCAGAGAAAGAACGCGCACGCGGGATTGTATGCGCCAGCGCCGGGAATCACGCGCAAGGGGTTGCATACCACGCCGCACGCCTTGGCATTGATGCAACCATCGTGATGCCCGAAGCGACACCTCTCGTAAAAATCCAGTCGACGAAAGAATTTCTCGAAGACCACGGTCGCATTGTTCTCGCTGGCGCCAATTTCGACGAAGCGTGCGAGGCCGCATATCGCATTCGCGACGACGAAGGGCGCGTGTTCGTCCATGCGTTCGACGACGATCTCGTCATCGCTGGCCAGGGCACGATTGGGTTTGAGCTGTTGGAACAAAATCCGTACCTCGAAGCGGTCGTCGTCGCCGTGGGCGGTGGAGGACTCATCGGCGGAATTTCGCTCGCGATCAAGGAAACGAATCCGAAGATCAAGGTGTACGGAGTTGAAACCGAAGTACTTCCCAGCATGAAGCGCGCTCTTCTTTTGGGGCATCCCGTAACTTTGCCGCCTGCGAGAACGATTGCCGAGGGCATTGCGGTGCGTGCTGTGAGCGATCGCACGCTCGAGCTTGTGCGGCGGTATGTCGACGACATGGTCACGGTCGACGAGGAAGAGATCGCGCGCGCGATTCTCATTCTTCTCGAGCGCGAGAAAACCGTGGCCGAAGGTGCGGGGGCCGCTCCGCTGGCTGCTGTGTTGGGCAATCACATTCCAGCGTTGGTCGGAAAGAAAGTGGCGCTCGTGGTGTGTGGCGGAAACATCGATGTGAATGTGATCAGCCGCATCATCGAACGAGGCCTTGTGCGAAGCGGGCGCATTGCAAGACTCAGCGTGACAGTACCGGACGTTGCGGGATCCCTCGCGCGCGTGACCGCAACGCTGGCGCAGGTGCGCGCGAACATTGTCGAGATTCACCACGACCGCACATTTTCGGATGCAGCGTTGAGCGAGACGTCGATTGAGTTTGTGTTGGAAACGAAGGGGATCGAGCACACGCACGAGATCCGCACCGCCCTAGAGAACGAGGGGTACACGGTGGCTTCAGGCGGCGGGACGAGAGCGAGCATTCGGCCGGGGGGGTGAGCCGGGGGGAGCGCTTCGAGAAGGTCACGCACCGCGCTAGCGCACAGTGGGGGCGATCATCTGCAAGAGCATCCGCGCAATCTCATTCGGGTCAATGGGCATCTTGACTTCAGACGCCGAGATGAGCCCCAGTGTGCTTGTCACCAGTAGCTGTGCGAGCCCCCGTGCGTCCAGATCGGCGCGAACCGTTCCCTTCCTCTGACCCGTCTCCGCCGCTCGGGCCACACCCGAGATCGCCCGTTGGAGGACGCTGGAATACCGCTCACGGATGACAGGCGAGAGCTCGCACGCAGCGAGCACGTCGTGAAACCTTAAGGAAGGGCCCCCGCGCAAAGGTGGCGCCGCTGCAGCAATCGCGATTGCGATCGTGGTTACAATGCGCTCGAGATCGCCGCCCGCGTCCGATGCCGCCGTGAGCACCTCGACGAAGCCACCGAGCACACGTTCCATCACCGCAACCAAAAGGTCTTCGCGATCGCGGAAGTGAACGTAGAATGCGCCGCGCGTGAACCCCGCACGAGCACAGATCGCATTCAGGCTCGCGCCCTCGATTCCCTGTTCGGCGAACTGCAGAGCTGCGGCGGCAATGAGCGCGTCGCGCGTTGCTTGTGTCGTGAGCTCACGCGACCT
>JAHFDX010000107.1 GCA_023248785.1 Myxococcales bacterium | reverse complement strand
CCCCATCGCCGAGCTCGCCGTTCGCGTTCTGCTCGGCCGGCTCCTTCGTTGATTTGCTTCTCGTGGTCGGGGACCTGGTCCTGGTCCCGGTCGGACCTCGACCTCGACCTCGACCTCGACCTCGACCTCGACCTCGACCTCGACCTCGACCTCGACCTCGACCTCGACCTCGACCTCGAGGAGCGAACGTGAGAAACCGCATGCTATCGAAATCTATCCATATTTGGATGCGCTGACCGTGGCCGCTCCTTTTGGTTCCTTTGGTTCGGTTCGTTGGAGGAGGGTTCTTAGTGATCGTCCCGCGCGCATCGAAAGCCGACTGTGGGGCCTGCTTCCATCGCCGAGCCGTAGCTGCGACTGGTTGACTTTGCCCATGACGGGGGCGAGAGCCAACTTCCGCCTCGAAGCACGTGGCTTGCGCCGGACGAAGGCGGAACCACGCCCGGTTTTTCTGTGAACCAATCGCTTACCCACTCTTCGACGTTGCCAGACAAATCGAGAGCGCCGAAAGAGCTGGCCCCGGAGGCGTATGTCCCCACGCGCACGGGGCCCTTGGTGCATGGCTTTCCAAAGTGGCGATCGCCCATGAGTGTTGCGGCGTAGCGGCACTGGCCTATGCCTCCACCCCACGGGTACTGTGCACCCGTGACGCCTCGCGCGGCAAACTCCCATTCGGACTCCGCGGGCAGGCGTTTGCTGGCTTTGCGGCAATACGTATCCGCATCGCGCCATCGCACGCACGATACGGGAAGCTCATTGTCACCTTGGTCGAAGGTGCAACGCGTGCTGGTTTTCGAAGGACGCTCACACTCGCCGCGTTCTACGCACGCACGATACGCAGCGACGGTCACCTCGGTGCGGTCCAACCAATACGGCGGAACGTGGATTGGACCACGCGGCTTCGCCTTTCGATCGGCGGGACCCATGTAGTACGTGCCTCCCGCGATGTGCACCATGCCGTCCTTCGCAACGACACGGGGGCGCAGAGGACCGGGCTGGACCTTGGGCTGTGGGCCTGCTTCGTAGGGATTTTGCTCGGCTTCGTGCCCGTGGCGGTCCTCTTCGGGCTGACCTTGCACGGGGATCGGCAAAAGGGTCAACGAGATACACGCAGCCGCAAACCAGAGGCGCACTTGTGAAATATAGCAGCACTACAGCAAATTCGCCGCTAGCTCCGCGAGCTCGCTGCGCTCACCCTTCGCGAGGGTGATGTGCGCTGCTAGTTTTTCGCCATGGAATCGCTCGGCAGCCACGGTAAGGCCGTTTGAAGCGTGGTCGACATACGGATTGTCGATTTGGCCGGGATCTCCCGTCAGGCAGATCTTTGTCCCATCACCGGAGCGCGTGATGATCGTCTTGATCTCGTGAGGTGTGAGGTTCTGCGCCTCATCCACGATGATGAATTGCTGAGGCAGCGAACGCCCGCGAATGTAGGTGAGCGGCTCGACCTGAATCTGTCCGCTTTCGAGAAGATCTGCGTACGCGCGCGTGTTCTTGCGCGTGCCTGAAGAAAAAAGAAACTCGAGGTTGTCGAAGATGGGCTGCATCCACGGATTCAGTTTCTCGTCAACGTCGCCCGGAAGAAATCCGATGTCGCGCCCAAGCGGCATGACAGGACGCGAGACAAGCATGCGGGTGTAGAGGTTATCCTCCATGGTCCGCTTGAGACCTCCGGCAAGCGCGAGCAGTGTCTTTCCAGTTCCTGCTTTGCCCACGAGTGTGACCAAGCGAATGGACTCGTCGAGCAGCAAATCGAGGGCAAACGCTTGTTCTTTGTTGCGAGGGCGCACGCCCATGACACCTTCGCGCGGCGTACGAAGCGCCACCACTTGACCTCGCGTCGCATCGTAGCGGCCGAGCGCGGTGTGCGACGGATTCGCGCGATCGCGAAGATGTACGCAGAGGTTTGCAGACCACCGACCCTGGCTCGGCGTCCAAGCGCCTTCGCGGAAAAACGCGTCGATTTCCTCGCCCGCCACTTCGAGCTCACTAACGCCCGTTGCCAGCTGATCGATTTCGACGCGCTGATTTTCGTACGTCTGCGCAACCATGCCGAGCGCATCGGCTCGAATGCGTAGGTTCGTGTCCATCGTCACGAAAATCGTGGGCCGCCCTGGGTCCTTTTCGCGAACTTCGAAAGCGGTCTGCAAAATCGCAGCGTCCATCGAGTTCTTGTCAATGGCAGCAGCCAGTTCCCCGCGCTTGGCAGGCACCGCAACGCGTAACGTGCCGCCGGTGTCGAGCATCACGGTGTTCGCGAGCGCGCCTTTTTTCTCGCGAATGTCGTCGAGCAATCGTGCGATGGCGCGCGCGTTTCTGCCGCGTTCGGAACCTTCACGCTTAAATTGGTCTACTTCCTCAATCACAAAGATGGGGATGATGACATTGTTGTCCTCGAAGCGAAAAATCGCGTTCGGGTCGTGGAGAAGGACATTCGTGTCGAGGACGTAGTTTTTCTTCATACGCGCCCGTAGTCCGCTACCAAGCAACGTCCCCTGAGCGCAAGGCTCGAATGATGGAACGGTCAGCGGGCGTGAATTTGGGCTGCAAGGTGTGCAAGCTCCCGACATGCCTCGTCGTCCACGTCGATGACGGTCGGGTGGAAGTCGGAATGAGCCAAAGTGAGCATTTCAAGGCCTCGATTCGACATGATGTGGCAGTCAAGGCGAGATACGTCCGCTGCGCCTTCGGGAGCTTCGGGCGCATCCTCGAGTTCGAGCCACATGGCGCGCGAACCCCGAACCCAATCCTTCATCTGTTCGCCGTACTTGGCTCGAGGTTCAGGTGGTAGGTACCCGCGAACACTGCTTTGGTACGCGAGGATGAACGCCTCGGGGTAGGCATCGGCGATCGCGTCAAGGCGCTGAGGAACGTGCGCGATGTCAGAGACCTCGACTTGAAAATGGCCGCCGCCGATCAACCTTTGCGCTTGAGCGAGGGCGCGATCCACTCTCAAAAGGCGTTCAGGCTGTCCGGGCCAGATGCATGCCCTCAGCCATCGCACACGCTCCGGATTTGTGACGTCCACTGGGCTCCGATCAAATCCAAAACGCGCAAGAATCGGGGGCAATTCGGCGTAGGGCCATGGGCGACCCCTTTTTAGTACCCATGATTGATCGATTCTGTCGCCGACCAAGTTGAGCCCTGCGCTGCACGCGCTGTCGACAAGGACGATAGGGCGAAAAGTCGCGTGAATCACGCTAGCGGGAAGGATCCACGCAAACGCACGCGCGACTTCGTTGGTCTGCACGAACCAATCACGAAGGCGCTCAAATGTGGCGGGGCTTTCATCAAACGCCTGTGCAACAACTGAGCTTGGGATGGGCTCCTTGGCGCAAGCTCCCTCCCCGATGTACTTCGCCAACGGATGCGTGGTGTTCGACAGGGCAAGAAAGCGAAGCGTGGCGAACAACAAGAGGGGGCGCTCATAGATCGAATGAAAGGAGCGAGCCTCCCATGCACGCGAAAGGTGCGCCAAGAAATCCTGGTCATTTTGCACAAGGTGAATCAACTCGGTCGCCAGTGACACGTAGGAAACGAGTCCGCGTTCCTCGAACGTACGGCGCTCGATTTCGAGCTCGCGAACCAAGTTTTCCTTAATCATCACAGCGCTCCTTACGGAGCCCCTCATGTCATCCAGAGCGGCCACCGCTCCCCATGTCATCCTGAGCTCGCACCGGCCTTTGGCGGGATGGTTGGCAAAGGACATGGCGCTCAGCTCAAATCACCAATGTTCTCATGCCATGTTCTTAGGAGCGCAAGGCGCGAAGGACCCCCTCTGCGTCTAGGGGGTCCTTCGACTCCGCTTCGCGTCGCTCAGGATGACATGGGGGGGTGTGACATGAGGGGCGCTATGACGTGCTCCGTAGGGCCACCTTTCCTGTTGGACCAGGGGGTGATAGTCGAGTCGCTCTCATGATCACGCGGCAACCAGCCTCCTTGCCAATGTGGCTTAAGCGCGTCGATTCGCTGCTCTCGATGGCCTCGAAGATGGCGAGTAGCTTGCGTGCGCTCACTCCCACGAACGCGCACGCCGAGCACATACGGATGCGCGATGCACTAACCGCAGGGCAGAGCGTTCGCCCAACTTGGACGTACGAGCCTCTGATGGACTCTGCCACGGGCAATGCGCTCGTTTTCGCCGAACGAGAGATCAAGCACGCGAATTCACACCCGCTCGCTGACTTGTACTTGGCCCGCATCGAAGAGCTTGCGCTTGAAACGCAAATGGCCGCCGCCGCAGGAACGCGACGGCTTGGAGAACTTGCGAAGAGCAGATACCCGCAAGAGGCGTGCGCAAGACCCGCAATTTCGGGCCCCGTAGAGCCTGAATTGTCACCGCAATTGATCGAAACGGAGGCGCGCGTTCCGTCGTCATTGCGGTCACAAATCGAAAGGCTCGTGGGTCTGCACACCCTCCCTTTTCGCGTTGCGCCGTCGACTACTCTACTTGCGCTCGCAGCCACCGGCGACGATGTCGTTTGGTATGCACCGCATCGCAAGACGACGGCACGTGTGGCTGAGCGAACGGCCCTCCATGAAGTGGTAGGACATGCAATGCCGCGCACCCTAGCGAAGCACCTGCCATTTGGGATTGCGATGTTTGGCACCGCGCGAGGGCACGACGATCAGGAGGGGTACGCCATTGTCCTTGAAGAGGAGCACGGCTTGCTTGACGAGCGACGCGCGCGCGAGCTTGCCCTGCGATTTGAAGCCGTCGATCGCATGCGCGACGGTGCGGACTTTGCCGAGACGGTCGCGTTCGCGTGTGAATCCGGAGTTTCACCCGTGGAAGCGCTTGCACTAGCCGAGAGGATCTTCCGAGGAAGCGATGGATCGTTCGCCGGCGCGGGACGCGAGTGCGTGTATTGGCCTCGTTATCTCGCGGTAAAATCTCGCCTCGCGGCGAAACCGCATTTGCGCAAGATGCTCGAGAGCGGACAGTTCAGTTTGGATAGTGCAAGCATCGTCGAGTCGTGCCTGATGGGGGACTTCACTTAGGCACACATACGGCTTGGGAACTCGTACCTCCGCCGAATTGTTTCACACGCCGGCAAGCGTAGCCGTCGCGACAAGACGACGCGACTTCATTGCAGATTTTCAGGCAAAACCCGTCGTCGCCAAAGCTCGCACAGAACGACTCGGGACGACCGAACTCCGAGGGGCATGTCGTGGTGCACCCAATTGTGCACATGCCCCCGGGGTAGTTGGTGGCGCAAAGCCCGCCCTGCGCCGCACATGCGGTGTCTTTTTCGCATGCATCGCCGATCCATGAAGTGCCTTTCGGAGGAGCCGAATCCGGTGGAACGTATCCGAGAAATGCAGAGTAGTTCATGAAGATGAGCCAAAAAAGTGAGTTGTCGCTCGCAAACGTTCCAACGCGCGGGTCGTAGTCGTAGAGAGCCGCCGTCGCTGCGTTTTCAGGCGTGACCGTAATTCCGTCGAGTGTCGATCGCTCGACGCCTGGCCCCCACCCGCCCAGCGTCACGCGATTTGCGGTGATAGCGTCGAGAGACGCACGCAATGCATAGGCAAAGCAGTCGACTTGGACATCAAAACCCGCGTACGCGGCATCGCACTCCGTCGGACTTTTGCAACCACACCCAAATAAATATTCAATGCGCTTTCCGTCCGTTGGGTAGCGCGATTCGCTCACAAGACCCTGCTGCATTTGGATGCGCGAGAGCAACACAATCGGATTGATGGAGTACCGAGTCGATATTCGCTCGATGGCATCGGCCGCGCGAACGCCATTTGAACTGTACGTACTGAGAAAGCTCGAGCCGCCGTACGGCGATCGCTGGAAGAAAGTTTGGATCTGCGTCGCCTCAAACGAGAGCGCGTCGGCCATGGCCCCGTCGGACAGGAGCTGGTTCGGCGAAAATCCAGTGGCTGGCGCGGCGACGGCAAGTGCCAAGTCGTGTTGATTCAAGTGATTCGTCGGAGGTTGACTCTTGCACGCCAAAAGAGTCATCACCATCGCAACAACGAGTCGCCTCACTTCTCCATGATGACGGATCTCGCATCCCTTTGCTACCGAACGACGAAAGGGACCTCGAGCCAAGAGATCCCGTTGCGGTTGTCATGAACAACCGCCCACAACGTGTAGTTACCCGGATCCTTCGGCGCGCGAAGGCTGTTTTCCGTTCCACTTCGCACGCGGCCAGTTTCCACGTCGAACAGCAACTTCGCATCCGCATCGAATCGGCCACCGGTCGTGTAATACGTAACCCACACTTGCTCGCGCCGAACGCGTCCGTCGGGATCCATATCGCCTTCCTTCATCTCTTGTGCGTCATCCGGCACTTTGACATCGATGGTGGTGGGCGCGCATTTGTCGGGAACAGATTCGACACAGCGATCGAGAGTGAACCCTTTGGCGCGATCAACGTCCGCGCCATTTACCTGCAACGCCAGGACGGCAGGATTCTGATTACGTTTTGAGGCATAGACATAAACACGCGTGAACGCGAAGACGTACTCGTCCGGGCTCACGTGTTGTCCGGACACGTCAAAGCAACCGAGAGGCGAGGTTTGCAGGTTGTTCGCGAGTGACTCCGTTGGGAGAAGTTTGATGTCTCCTGCGCACGCGAACTGAAAAACAATCACGAGGCCGTACGGATCGCCGGACTTCGGCGCTGCATGCGATTCGAGCGCGTTCTTCGGGATCGAAACGTTGAACGTGGTCCCAGATGGCAGAAGCGCGTTCAAGTTCGTATTCGTAGTAATCGGCGGGATTCCGGAAGCACCACCCGAACCCCCTTGCGTGCGCTCGAGCAGATCCTTGAAGCAGTTGTAGTACGCGTCGTTTTCCGGATTGGTGCAGGTAACTGGAATCCAAACGTGGCGAAGGGGTGTCGACGGGTTCTTTCGTCCGTCGACCGCCAGCACCTCGAGCTTCACCGTGTCTAATGGTGCGGCGTAGGGCTTGTCGATCGTCGTCGCTAAGATGCGAACACCGGTGACCATGTTTTGCGGATCAAAACCCACAGCGCAACTCGAAAAGATCGCACTCAAAACAGCCGTCAAGGTGAACTTTGCCTTGCGCATCGTTAGTACTCCCACGAAAGACCGAAGTTTGGGATGAAGGGAAGCCCGGTTGCATACGCTCGTTTTGTTGAATTGTAGTTGTAAGTTACTCCTTCAACATTTCCCTGGTTATATGCATTGATTACATCGAGATAAATGTGAATGTTTCCACGCTGACCAAGCCTCCACGTCTTGTCGACACGAATGTCGAGCTGGTGAAACAAGGGTAGCCGTTCCGTGTAGGGAGGATACGAAAGCATTGGAAGGTAAACACCTGCGTTTGCATCATAAAATCCATACTGCTGCGGAGTAATAAGGTTGCCAGAAACAAGGCGAAATCGACCTCCAACTTCCCAACCGCTGCCGAGTTGATAGCTCCCCAGCACAGTCAATATGTGTGTTTGATCAAATGGCGTTTCCCGCCATGGTTGACCAGGCAAATCTTGGCGCTCACTACGCATAAGAGTGTACGCGAGCCAGCCAAAAAATCGACCTCGTGGCTTCCATCGCAAAAGAGTTTCGACGCCAAACGCACGACCACGCCCGGCATTTCCGGCACGCGCGACAACGAGCGAGTCGAGCTCCTTGTAGAACCCCTCAACGCTCAACTCGACGGTGTCGTTAAACTCGCGCTCGACACCAAGCGAATAATGCACGGCACGGTTCGAGCGCAGCCCAACTTGACCAAGCACCGCGTTCGATTCTTGAGGCTGCGGTGGCTGCATAAAAATGCCGAGGCCGCTCTTTATGGTCGTTCTTTGCGTAGTCGGTAGATCTTGTCGCGCCATGACGCGCGGGCCAAGGTCCCATTCCCCTGTATCGTGCGAGTAGTCGAGTCGAACGCCAGGAACGATGCGACCCCCACGAAACGGCACGGCTTCGAACTCGAGAAATGCGCCGGGGCGGTGAAACCACCCACTGTCTTGTGTGACCACGGGGGGGAGACTCAAGAAAGGTCCGCTTGGTGGCTCACCCGGTCGTCCCGCTGGCGGGGCGCGCACGCTGACGTCGTAGGGAACCGACAACCAGTCGACGCCGAGATTCATGGTCACCTGGGGCGAGATGCGTTGGCCCACTTCGGCGCGCACGGTGATGGGTGTGGAGTCTAAGGTGAACGACAAATCACCAAACGCAAAGTCGACAATGTCCTTGCCGACAGCCGAGGTCACGCGAAGCTCGGTGTCACCGACACGCTGGCGATAACGTCCTTGCATGCGCCAAAAGCCAGTGTGCGCACTCAAGTTGCCGCCGGCAGCGGGCTGCGCGCCGGGAAGCGTTTTAGTCAGGATTTCCAAGCGATCGTCAGATCCGAAGAAGAAGAACCTCACGCTTTGGTTCTTCGAAAAATCGCGATTTAAGATCGCTTGGTAGTCGTAATAAACGGGAGCGGTTGTGACCCCAGCACCTGACGCTTCGAGCACCGGCTTCAAGAAAAAATCGACCCACGAGCGCCGCGCAGCAAGCGTTGCGGTCCAACCCGTCGAGAAGACCGGCGCTTGGACCAGGAATCGTCCATCGATGATGTCGACCCCGCCTGTCGTGTGAACGTTGCCATCACTCTTGGGCGAGCGCACCCCAACATCAACGATGCCACCCATGACTCGGCCGTATTGCGCGCTGAAGTTGCCGGGGTAGAAATCGATCTTCTCGATAAGGTTGAGATCGGCCTTGTCGGTGAGCTGCGTCGGGATCACCGATGTGAGGCCCCCGAAGTGATAGACGATGGGGATCAACGTGCCATCCACGAAGATGTTTGTGTCCTGCGGGCTCGACCCTCGCACGATGAGGAGTCCTGCAAGCCCCGGAGGCCTGGCGATACCGGGTAGATTTTGGATGGACCGCAACGCATCCCCGCCGGTGCCAGGAACGCGCGTAATTTCCCTGGCCTCGATGGTTCGCCTTGTCACTTCGCGCGGCGGTTTGGAACCTCGCACGTTCACTTCTTCAAGCTCTGGTTCAACGCCCGAACCTAAGGACAGACGTTCCAATCGGCTCGTCACGGTGAGCTCTTGAGCGGGCGCGAGGTCTTCTTCAATGACCTGCGATTTATAACCTTCGGAGAGAACTTCAACGCGCACTTTGCCGAAAGGGACATCGTCTGCACGCCACTCGCCCGCGACGTTTGTGGTTGTTGGTTGAACCGTCCCGTCGGGGCGAACAATTCGAACGGATGCTTTTGCAAGCGGCTTTTCGCTCGCGCGAACGACTCCGCGAAGCCTTCCTCGCGGGGGAACAAATTCGTAACGATACTTGATACGAACGGAGACCGGCTTGCCTGCCCGCATCGCGGGACGAAATTCGAGCGCTTTTGCGGCCTCGATCGCCGCTTGGTCAAAACCGTGCCCCACGGGCTCGGGTACGACCGCGGTCGTCACACGACCCTCCGCGGAAATGTCGATTAGGACAAGCACCTGCGCGCTCGACCGCACA
>JAHFDX010000106.1 GCA_023248785.1 Myxococcales bacterium | reverse complement strand
AAAACCAAGCGCCATGAGCGCGTTCATACCGAAGCCCAACCAGGCGGCGGGCCGAGCGGCGAGTTTCCACGCGAGGGCGTTCGCTCCGAGCATCGAGGTGGCCTAGGCTATCACGCTTGGGCTTTGCCCCGTGCCTTTGGCCGAGCGGGCTATCGTGCGCTACCGTCGACATTGTGCGAGCTCGTGTTTCTCCGCGGTGGTCTGCATTCGCCTGGTGGCTGATCTGCGTCTATTTGTTGCCATTCGCCGGTTACCGAAAGGTCGCGCCGCGGTCTGTGCTCGTTCTGTTGGTAGGGCTCTCTCTGATCGTTGGTCTCTGGAGTCTGCGCACGAAGGACGCGACGCGAAGGTTCTTTGTTCAGGGCCTTGCGCTCGCTTTTTTGGGCGGCGCGTTGCATCGCTCGCTCGCCGGTATTCTTGCTTTGGGAAGCGGGTTTGTGTTGGCGGCTTATGCGGTGGCTGATACGTGGCGGCGTCTCGTCACGGTTCGTTCGGTCCTAAACGAATCCAGGTTCGCCTGGATTGGGGAGCTCGCTCGGGGGTATCCCCTCGATCTTCAACTGCGCCCTCGGCTCCGTTTTGCAGCGGCCCTCGTTGGAGTTGTTTTGGTGCTTGGATTCGTCCTCGGCATCACGACGGCACAGGGGCTCGGTGTCTTCGTTGGCGTGTCATCGTGCGCGTTAATTGGTCTGTATATTTTGGGCACGGTCGTGGACGTTGAGGTCGTCGAACGCTCGGGCCGATTGATTGTTACAGCGCTCGCGCTTGCAGTAATCGATCTTGCGTTGTGGGTGCTGGCGCGCGAGCTGACCCATTCGATTGTGGTCGACGTCGCGTTCGTGATTGCCTCGATCACACTCGGCCTGTTCGTGCCTTCGGTTGCGCGTACGCTACGGCCCGCGCGCGGTGTGTGGCTCGATCGCATGGAGAGCTCACACCACGCTGTGCTCCGGGCGCAACTTCCCGAGGCGATTCGCTTTGCGCTCGAGGCGCTTTCGGGCGTTGGGCAGAACGCCATGCTCGTGACGTTCGCTCCCGGGAAAGAGTTTCGGGTTGATTCTGCGGGGTATTTACGCGAACGCGGGTACGAGGCGCCCGCTGAGCTGGCCGCATACGCGGCTACGGAGCCATTTGGATGTGTGCGGCGAGAGTGGCTGCAGGCGAACGAGGTCCGCCGGCCCGACTTGCGCGCGCATCTTATGTGGATGCGCGATCTTGATGCGCACGTCGCGACGCTTCTTGTGGGATCGGGTGAGCCGGTTGGTTTCTTGTTGCTGAGTGGTAAAGAACCGAGAGAGCCGTGGACGGTCGAAGAACTTCGTGCGCTCCAGCGTTTGTGCGAGGCGCTTTCGGGTGTAGTCGAAGCGCGACTTCTCGAAGCACGTTTGCTTGCCGAACGTCAACGATGGATTCTGCGCGCGAACGATCTCGAAGATTCGCTCGAACGCGTCGAACACGCGCGCGATCGCGAAGCCAAGCGTCATGAACTTTGGACCGAACGAATGGCGTACGCTGCCGCTGCGGGTATGTACGGAACGAGTGTGCGTTTCGCCTACCAAGCGCTTGAGCGGCGTTGTGCTTCTGGTGGCGTCATTGTTGTCGAGGCGCCGTCCGGTGCAGATGTCCTTCCGTACATGGCGCGGGCGCATCTATCGGGCCAGCGAGCCAAAGGGCCGTTTGTCGTGGTCGATGGAACAGCGACACGTGAGCACGACGTCGAGCGCTGGTGCGATCCAACCCGTTCACCGCTCGCACTGGCCAATCAAGGCATGTTGGTTCTCGAACATGTTTTTGCATTGCCCGCTGAGATTCAGAGCTTGCTTGCAGCAGCCCTGCTCGAGCGTCGGCTGCCTTGGGAAGACGCAGCGCAACTTGATGTTCAACTTGCGCTGGTCGTTTTTGGATCGTTCGATCAGTGGATGAACCATGCCGAGCCGTTGTTCGTTCGAAGGCTCGGAGAGCTCAAGGAAACCTGTGTGAGCTGGCCGAGCTTGCACGATCGGCCCGAAGATCTTCGATCGCTCGTTGCCGAGCAACTTGCGCGCGCCGGGTTACGCCGTTCGGGAAGGCCTCTCGGAATCGACGCGGGCGCTATCGAGCGCCTCTATGCACACCCATTTGTCGATAACGAACTTGAACTTCGATGGCTCGTGCACCGACTATCGTGCACTGCGGCGGGCGAAGTGATCACGCGCGCGGATGTGCTCGAACTTCTTGGCCCGGAACCTGAGCTCGTTGTGGCTGTGCCGCATAAGCCCACGTTGAGGCCTGTGAAGTAGACAAATTATCGACTTATGATAATATTGAAATATGATCGAGAGCTTCGGTAACTCGCTCGCCGAGGAGCTCTTTCTCGATCGGAAAGGAAAGGAAACGCGGCGATTTCCGAATGAACTCTGGCGCCAAGCAAGGCGCAAGATTCTCTACCTGCACGAAGCCGAGGAGCTGGGCGACCTAAGGGTTCCGCCAGGCAATCGACTTGAAGCACTTCGCGGCAATTACCGTGGGTTTTTCTCAATCCGCATAAATGATCAATGGCGAGTTGTTTTTCGATGGGAGAGTGGTCATGCGTACCAAGTCAGCGTCATCGACTACCACTAATAAGAAGCGTCGCGGGGACCCACCGAATCCATTTCATCCTGGTGAAGTTCTGCTCGAGGAGTTCCTTAAACCGGGCAAACTCAGTCAAGCAGCATTCGCACAGAAATTGGGGTGGACTGCGGCAAAGCTCAATGAGCTCATTCGTGGCAAGCGTGGGATCACCGCGGAGTCGGCGCTTGACTTGGCCGATGCGCTGGGAACGTCGGCAAAAATCTGGATGAATCTTCAGGCATCCTATGATTTGTCGAAGGCGCGTCAGCGGAGATCAGCGGCGTAATAAAGCACGCTTTTCGCGGCCCAAGGACCGTGATACCCCCTGCAGTCCGGAGAACATCCATGCGAAGACTGCAGTCTGTTGGCCTTGTAACCGTGGTCGCCCTTGTCGCGACCGGCTGCTCCAGCAATAGCAACGACCCCTATCAACCCTCGCCAGCATGGTCGGGTAAGAAGGCGAGCCTTCCCGCGGTGCCGTCGCTTCCGTCGACGCCGATTCAATCGGGCGACGCCTACACGGTGTACGGCTCCGGCCACCACTTGCGCAGCTTGGTCCACAATCGTGACGTCACCGAGAAGGACATCTCGATTGTCGGCTACATCGTTGAAACCAACATTGCCAAGGCGCCAGCTTGCGCCGTACACAAGACGGGCAAAGCGGATCCAAAGGACTGCGAGGCACCGTTGCCCTTGTTCGTCATTTCGGACGTGAAAGGTGAAACGAAGGGGCCGCGCATTCAGGTTGTCGGTTGGGCCGGGAACTTTGCTAACATCTATGACGCGATGGAGGAATACAAGAAGGCCAAGCCGGGGGAAAAACCGAAGGAGATGTACAAAGACCAGACGCTCGGCGCTGACGTTCCGTACCCGCTTCCTGCGGTCGGCGCGAAGGTTAAGATCACCGGATCCTACGGCTTTGCGAAGTCGATTGGTTCGGGCGGCACTGTGGCCGATCCCGTATACGGGGTACTTGCGTACAAGAGCATGGAAACTTTGGAACCTGCTCCGGAACCTGCCGCGTTCGCGAAAAAGTAACTACACAAGTTTCAATATCGGACTCACATTCAAAAAGGGCATGCCCCGACGGCTGCGGGCCAACTGGAACGCAGCTTGTTCGCGAGGGCGGCTGGATCCTTGCAACGAGCGATGGCACGCAGGGCATATCTTTGCCCATGCACGCTTGCCATCAGGCCGAGTGTTGGTTTCGACCAAGAAAAAAGGGGAGCTTCCCGCGTGGCCGTCATCACATCCGTGAGCGGAGTGAGCGCCAACCAGGTGCCCAACGCGGCAAAAAAGGACTCCGAATCCACGGCCGAGTGATTGGCCCAATTGGCGGGCGCCACGCGCGTAGAGACGCTTTTCACACGACGAAGCTTCGGCATGGCAAGTAGGCGGGAGGGAGCGTCCCCCCCTCGAAACGTTGCGCTGCCTGTCCACCACGAGACAGATACGTCCGTGCGCCGAACGTCGAGCACATGCGCAAACCACGTATGGCGAGAGAGAGCGTCGCCCACAGTTTTCGGGGCGCTAATGCTTGTCAATGTGGCGACGGCGGCCTGCAGAACGCGCTTTGCAAACGGTTTTCGAAAAACCTGGTTGTAGTCCGGATGGGTGGCCAAAAATAGATCATGTATAGCTACAAATAGCCGCCATTCATCTCCAGTGGGCGGCATCAATGCATCCAACGGAGCCACAAGTCGCGCGATGCGCACGCGTGCCATTTGAACGTGTGCCCATCCTTCGGCCGGCTCGAATTCGGCGGCTTGATGTGCCAACGCTTCTGCCCTCTTTGGGCCGATGGGACGCAAGAGACGCATTTCGCCGCCAAGGACGAGCGGCGCGATAAACTTGTCGACCAGCGACTGTGCGAGCGCTGGAAGACTCTCAGGCATCAGAGACCTTGGGCACAAACCTTCCCGGCAATATCTCGAGCGCATCGAGCTTCATGTCGGGAATCGGTTCGTCGAGCGTTTCGACAATCGCATGTGCTTCGAGCGCGGTAGATGGAGAAGCCTCGAGGAGCAACGTCTGAAGGGACACGAATGCGGATTCCTCGACGAGATAAGCGCGCGAATCGGCATGGACAAACGCAACCTGCGAGGCCTTTAATTGTAACATCGAGTGCATATTTTCAGGGGACAGTGCGGGCACGAGCTCGTGGCCGAAGAGCACGTATACGCGTGGGTGTGGCTCCCAAAAATACGCGCCGAGCGGAATGCCGTCGATGCCTTGTGGACAAAGAAGAAGAACGCCGCGAGCAGTCACAGCGGCGCGCGTTTGTTCGAGCATTTGCGTAGGTAGCGCGTACGCAAGCTTGCGAAGCAGAGGAATTTCGTCGGGCGCGATCCAACTCGCGACGACCTCCCCTATGGGTTTGAACGTGGGCAACGTGCGCAAGGTGAGTGCGAGTGAATCAATTATGGGGCTTGGCCGCGCGAGGGTTGTGAGTGTCTCATCGCCTAGAAGAGCGACGCGCGCCAGTGTTCGGATATCGGCCATGACGGGAAGAGAGTCGAGCACAAGCGGTGCATCGCCACGGCCACGCACAAACACCATGCCTCCGTTTGCGAATACCGGACAGGCTCGCAGGGTCATCGGATGCCGAAACCCAAGCTCGACGGCGACGCCGGGTCCCGCTTCAAAAAAGGACGTGAGGCCAGGAGTGTTCGACATGAGACTTTGCATGCGCTCGGGAAGTTCTTGGATCTGAAAGATAAAGCGCCTCGTGGGCGCATCGTCGAATGCATTGTCGCCAGGCCACTCGGCGACCGTCACCTGCGCGCGCACGTTCCAGCGTATGAAATACTGCAGAAGCAGAGGGCCAAGGCCGCGTTCGGCGACGATCCATCGAACTCCAGGAAGGTTGTTCGCCTGTGGATCGACATGCGGCGTAAGGCGAAGGATGAGATCGCGCAAACCAATCGTGCGCTCGGCGGAATACGTTTGCGCGAAGTGCGTGTGGTAAAGCGCGAACTCCGCATCGTCGTTTATGAGATTGGGCGTGTCGTAGCCGAAGGGCGCTGCTCGGTCGCGGTATTGAACGAAATGCCGACTCGTTCCTGTGAAGACGAATCCATCCGACAGGCGTGCGGCATCTGAGATGGCGTCCATTCGCGAACTCGATTCAGACAGAATTTCGACCAAGAACTCACGTGTGCCGAGCTTGGAACGAACGACTCGCATGGTCATGTGCGAGACCAAATCTTCGAGTGAGTGCGTTTCAGTGTATGCCGCGAGGAACGCGACGAGCCTGTCGATGGTTGGAAGGAGAACGAGCCCTTTGGCCCCAAGCGCGACCCCCTTGGTGTCGGCCAAAAGCCCGGGCGTTCGAAGGCGAGTTTGATGGAGGCCGATGCGCTCGAGCATGCGAGAGCTCCAGCCTACTACGCGCTTTGCATTCCTCCGCGCCAAACAGCTACTGCGCCAAGTACTGCGGTTGCGACTGTCTCGGTGCGCAAAATCGTTGGGCTCATGGAGGTGATGGCCCATCCGTTCTCGAGGGCGCACGCGACTTCGTCGGGATCAAGTCCGCCTTCGGGACCCACGGCAAAGGCGAGCGGACGGTCGTGTATGAGCGCGTTGGCGAGCGGTTCGCCGAGTGGCGTCTCGGCCCGTTCGTAAAGGACGAATCGAGCGCTCTCTTGTGCAACAGATTGCATCGCCTCGTCCCATGACACGATGCCGAGCAACTCGGGAACATCATCGCGCTCACACTGGCGCGTCGCTTCCTCGGCAATCTTACGCCACCGATCCATACGCTGTGTTGCGCGCTCGGAGTCGAGTTGCACCACACATCGCTTGGTGCTCGCAACCACAAGTGTGGACACGCCAAGTTCTGTGGCATCGCGAACGATATTGTCGACCTTATCGCCCTTGGCAAGCGATTGAACGAGCGTCAGGTGGGGTTCGTGACTGGTGGCGGATTCAGGCGCCCCTGCGAGGACAACGAGTGAGTGATCGTGAATGGACAGGATGTGGGCATGCGCGCGCATTTTTGATGCTGCATCGATGAGAATCACCGGGTCTCCTTCGCGAACGCGAAGGACATGGCAGAGATAATGAAATCGATCACCGTCGATTACAATTTGGCCAGACGCTACGTTCGGCACAAGGACGCGGTACTTACGCATGAGTTTTCGGAGCGCGAAGTCGAAGTGCAATCCACTCACCGCGCACCGGTTCGGCCTCGAGAGTAAAGGGTGTGTACGCCGCGAGTACGTCATCACGCTGAGGAGCCAAGAGCCCCGAAAGGATGAGGACGCCAGAAGGGGCCACGGTGTTCATGATTTCCCTCGCGTGTGGGATGAGGACACGCGCCTCAATGTTTGCAACCACGACCGGGTATTTCTGTTCAACGGCGAGAAAACGGGCGCAGTCGGCGTCGATGCGATTTTCAAGGCCGTTGCGCACAGCATTTTCGCGCGTCACCTCTACGGCTTCTGGATCAATGTCGGTCGCACGCGCGCGGGCAGCGCCTTTCACAAGTCCGACGAGAGACAAGATGCCGCTTCCACACCCAAGATCGAGAAGCTCGCGTCCGCGAAGTTCCGCTTCAAGTGTCGCAAGCTCGTGCGACACGAGCGAAGTGGTCTCGTGAAGTCCGGTGCCAAAGGCACGTCCCGGTTCGAGTTCGAGAACGCGTTCGCCCGGCTTGGGATCATAAGGCTCCCAAGGCGGACGCACGACCACGCCCTCGCAAACAGCGAAGGGATGAAAGTGCTTCTTCCATTCGTCACGAAAGCTGTCGCCAATCACTTCGTGAAGCGCGGGATCCCATGCCAACGGGAGCTGCCCAATGGCAAGTTCTGCGTCTTCTTGAGTCTCGAAGCTCGCGACGAGCGTCACCCGTCCGGGCGCTCCCTTGATCAGCGTGGATGCGTCGCGCTCTTCGATACCCAGCGCACCGAGGTCAAAAAGAGCCGCGCTTGCCTCATCTGCCTCGAGCTCTTTCACATGGACCCAAACATATGGGTACCGCGGTTCGTTCACGCGACCCTCTTGACGCGTCCGCTTGCGTAATACTCATGGCGCGCACGCACACTTACGAGGCTTCCGCGTACCTTGGTGCCCCGCGCCATGCTCTCGCCTTGTTGAAGAACAATCGCGGTGAGCTTGCCGCCATAGACACACCCAGTGTCAATGCCGGTCGCCCACACGTGAAATTGCGGCAACCCGTTCGCGTTATGGCCAAACACAATATGCGGCGGTCCTCGGTACACCGTGCCCCACAGCCTTGGCCCATGCTTTTCGTCTGGGCGCCCACGTGAATCGAGCGTGCGCATTCGCAGGAGCGCCTCCTTCTTCTGCGCGTGAAACGGAATGCCTGGGACAACGCCTGCGTGCACGATCGCAAGTTTGTGCTCGGGGAGCTCAAGCGCATAAGGTGCGAGCTCGAGTAGGTGCCAGTGATCGTCGCGAAGGCTCCGCGCCACGTCGGTGTGAATGCGCGAACGCAGCCTTCGGTCGATCCGTTCGCGCCCCTCCAGCAATCGCTCCTCGTGATTTCCCCGCACCATGAGCGCGCCCGTCCGTCTCACGATGTCGAGCACCTCGCGCGATTTTGGGCCGCGAGCGACAAGATCCCCAACAAATACAAGCCGATCGCCTGTCGTGAACGCAACGCGGTCGAGCAGCGTATCGAGCTCGTCTGCGCACCCATGAACATCGCCCACGACGATGGTCCGACTCATCAGCTATCCCGCATGGTTGGCCCGCATGATTTGTGTGTTCGCACTGAACGATAAATCGTTGGTAGGTGATGTAAAAGGGCTCTTCACGAAAAGTGAAGTCAAACGGAATCTGTGGCAAGAAGGGGACCATGAAGTGTGGCGTGGTCGCGATTGTGCTCGGCCTGGTTGGATGTCAGCAACGGGGCGTCGAACCTACGGCGAATGCTGCCGCGACTGCGTCCGATGTGCGTGCGGAGCAAACGAATGACGGCGCGCCGAGCATGGTTTCGGATTCGATTGCGGTAGACGCGTCGACGTCGCTGGACGCCGGCCCCTCGACGGCCGTAGGGCAAAGCGATCATGAACTCTCGACGACGCATGTTCTTTCCTGGATTTGGGAGAAACCACACTACAAAGCCGTTCAGCTCGGCTGGTTCCGTGCCGGGAGCCGCATTCGCTACACCGAGCCTGACGCGCGGCCGAAGTCGGGACAAGGTTCGTGTTGGGTTCCAGTAGAACCAGCTGGGTACGTGTGTGTGGGGCGTGACGGGACCACGACTGATCTGCAGAACGAATCGGTGAAGGCGGGTGCGGCCTATCCAGCGAAAAGCGAACCGTTGCCATTTGCATATGGCATGTCGTATGGCGCATCGCTTTACGCGCGGGTTCCGACTGACAAGGAACAACACGACACCGAACAAGACATCGAGGGCTGGCGCAAGCAAGTGGTGGCGATGCACGCGAAGATGCCGGAAGATCGAAGACCACCACCCTTCGCCATGGAGATTGGCGAAACGCCGTCGTTTCTGCGAGACTACGTGCAGTCGCCCCCCATTGTGCCGTGGGCCGTTGGCAAAGGTGCCCTTAAGGCCGGCTACGCCAACAGCGAAACACGCCTTGCATTCGTCGCGGCATTTGAGAGCGATCATCGGACGTTCTATTTGACGTCCGAGAATTTCCTAGTTCCAGCAGACCGCATCAAACCCGCGAAGCCTTCCACGTTTCATGGAGTGGAACTTTCACGCGAGGCTGAAGACGGTGTGCACTTTCCCATCGTTTGGGCGCGCCTTCCGAGCGACAAGGTCCCAATCCAAATTTTCTCGTACGACGGTGATAAGGTCGAAAAAACCGACGTGATCCTCAAGCAAAAGGGCTGGGCTCAAATCGATCCGCACGAGATCAATATCAAAGGCACCAAGTAC
>JAHFDX010000728.1 GCA_023248785.1 Myxococcales bacterium | reverse complement strand
ATGCAAATTCGCACGCTAAAGCTAACCGTCTGGGTCGCGCTGATGCTCGCTCCTTTGTGCGCGCAAGCAGAACAAGCCACGATCGAACAGCCGGGTGCGCACCCCCAGTATCGCTTCGAAATGGAACCGCACTTCGTATTCGGGTACGAGCGCTGCTGCGGCTACCACTCGGGTGCAGGTGCGGGTTTGCGGGTGAATGTGCCGATTGTGAAGAACGGCTTTGTCCCGTCGATCAACAACAATGTGGCCATTGGCTTTGGTGGCGATCTCGTTTTTCACGACAGTCGTGTCACGTTGCATCTGCCGGTCGTGATGCAATGGAATTTCTTTTTCCACCGCCAATGGTCGGCGTTCATTGAGCCCGGTCTTGGCTTTTCCGAAACCTTCAACGATGCGACGTTTCACGCGTTTCCGGCACTCTCGATCGGCGGCCGGTTCACCTTTGCTGAGCGAATGAGCGTTGTGCTTCGCATCGGCTATCCAAGCATCAATTTGGGGCTCTCGTGGTTTCTCTGAGAGCCTCCCTTGCGACTGTGTTTTTGGGAGTCTCCACTCCCAATTGAAGCTCAATTCGCCCTATAGTACGCCGTTCGAACTGCTGCGTTTGGTGCAGCATCCAACGGTTGAAGGAGCATCATGGCTCGTTATCGCTTTACGTCCGAGTCTGTGACCGAGGGTCACCCAGACAAACTCTGCGACCAAGTTTCCGATGCGATTCTTGACGCAATATTGAAGCAGGATTCTCGCGCACGCGTAGCCTGCGAATCGCTTGCGAAAACGGGAATGGTGGTTGTGGCTGGCGAAATCACCACCAATGCGTGGGTCGACATTCCGTCAGTGGTTCGCGACACCGTCAAAGGGATTGGATACGATCACTCCGAACTTGGATTCGACGGGCACACGTGCGCAGTGCTGACTGCGATTGAGCAGCAGAGCCCAGACATCTCGCAAGGTGTGACGGAAGGCGAGGGCTTGCACAAGGAGCAGGGCGCAGGCGATCAGGGGCTGATGTTTGGCTACGCTACCGACGAGACGCCTGAACTTATGCCCGCGGCTATTCAGTATGCCCACCAACTGGCGTTTCGGCTGGCCGATGTTCGCAAAAAGCGCGAGGTGGATTTCTTACGTCCCGACGGCAAAACGCAAGTGACCCTCGAGTACGAGAACGATGTGCCGGTGCGCGTCGACGCGATTGTTGTGAGCACCCAGCACGGCCCCGATGTGAAGCACAAGACGCTTCGCGAAGCGATCGTCGAGCTTGTCATCGAGAAGACGATTCCACGAAAGCTCATCGACAGGAACACGAAATTCCACGTCAATCCGACGGGGCGTTTTGTGGTGGGCGGACCGCAAGGCGACTGCGGTCTCACCGGGCGGAAAATCATCGTCGACACGTATGGTGGGGCAGGGCGCCACGGTGGCGGCGCATTCTCGGGAAAGGACCCTTCAAAGGTCGACCGGTCCGCCTGTTATTACGCCAGGTACGTAGCGAAAAACGTGGTGGCCGCGGGTCTCGCGAAGCGCTGCGAGGTGCAGATTGCGTATGCCATCGGTGTGGCTCAGCCCGTCGGTGTACACATCAACACGTTTGGTACGGGCCGCGTGAGCGACGAAGTGCTCGAGCGCTACATCCTTGCAAACTTCGACATGCGCCCAAAGGCGTTGATTGACGAGCTCGGGCTCCTGTCGCCGATCTACAAGGCAACGGCTGCCTACGGACACTTTGGACGGTCGCAGTTTGCGTGGGAGAAGACCGCCCGCGCGGCGAAGCTCGCAGACGACTTGCTAGGTAAGAAAGCCAAGGTTCACGCTGCCAACGGTTCCGCCTCCAAGACCAATGGATCGCACAAGAACAACGGCGCTCCCGGTTTTGAGGTTGCGGCGGACAAGCCGGGCAAGAGTAAGAAGAACAAGGACAAGAAGAAGCACAAGAAGAAAGACAAGCGCGCGAGCGCCAGCGCGTAAAGCAGCGTTCCCGCAGGATACCTTCTGCTAACGCTGAATCCGCTACAGCGCTAACGCTAAGGCATACGGCGCCTTTCGGTTACGTCGTCCAACTCGAAAATCTTCAAGAATTCTCACATTTCGGCGCTGGCACGGTCGTTGCGCTAGCGATCGGCATAGGTACGACTTTGGCGTTGTACTGAACGTCGGAGGTTACATCATGAGACGAATTGCGCCCCGGGCCTCGCTCGGGGCTCTCGTGGGTTTTTTTGTTCTTGCGGGCGGGTGTGCGGGCGAACGCGACCCGATCAATCGGGTGCAAACGAACTACGTGGACAAATCATTTTTCGTCGGAGCGGACCTTCTTGATCCGAAGGACGATCCCGAGTTCCGCACGCGAAACTACACGGTCGATGCATCGGTCAGCAGCTCGATCACAGGCCCGGGCGAGTGGTCGCACGTCGATCGCATTCGCTGGGAAATCACTGAGGAGTACCTGATCGCGC
>JAHFDX010000105.1 GCA_023248785.1 Myxococcales bacterium | reverse complement strand
ACGGCCCTCACAAAGCAGAAAGCTCGGCACCATTCGGCTTGACGGTGTGGGGGTGGTCGAACGTGATCAGTTACGCCTACCCAGCCTGCGCGGGAGTTAAGCCGATCAATTCGGTTGTGGTGCCGGTCATTCGGTAACGACGTTGTCGCGAAGAAAAAAGCGATACCCGGCCCAGGAGCCAAGAGCAAACTTGCCGTTACGGCGCTCGAGCCCGGAAAGAGTTTCCCTCTTACATTTAAGAGGCTCGACTTCGGGGCGATCCGGGCATTTGCGCGGACGCATCCAGCCGACAAGAAAAATGCGATCGCAACGTTCATTTTGGAAGAGTGGAAAGGGAAGACAACCGATAGCTGGCACTCGGTGGGTTCGGTGGGTGATACTTTTGTTTCAATCTGCGCCTTTGGAGCCAAGACGCCAAAGGGGTTTCAATTCCTACGTAAGTTCGACGTAGCGGACGTGTTCTTTGAGGGTCCTTGGTATAAGTCTGATCATTGGTATACGGACCGCCCGGTTATTGACCGGATATTGACTCTCACGAAAACTCTTGAGTTTGCCTCCATCCCCAATGCGGCTGATGCGGTTTCTGGATCCGGTGCTCCGGAGGGGCTCGCCGATGACATCGTGTATCTGGCGCTTGTTGAGCCCAAGAAGAAGTCTGCCTCGGCGAATGCGCGAATTTGCGTTACAAATGTAACTTCCGGTTGTTCAGCGTTCTGGGAGCAACGCATGAGTGGCATCCTTGTCTCGGACGAATGGGCGAATTTTAACTGCGACACTCAATTCGATGCCGATAAGGCTTGCGGACCAGTCGACCGCTAGGGCGAGCGATTGAGGCTCACATCGTTGCGGCGATCGTATCGGCGAGGGGAAGACGTCCTATTTGGCGCGACCGAGGGGCGCCCATATGCTAGCTCCCGCACCATGAATAGCGCCGCCCCTAAGACTAAGACTTCACCTGTGCTTATTGTTATCGCCGCCATCGTTGGGACCCTTGTGGCCGTAGTTTCCGGCATATGCGTCCTCGCCGTCGTTGGTGCGCGATCTTACCTCGCTGCTGCGAAGGCTTCAGAAGCACGCAATTCTGTCAGCGCAATTGCGATGAACATCGTGCAAGCAAGTGAGCGCGAGTCCGCCGATGGATTCAACGAAAGCCGCGCGCGAGCGATTAAACTCACGTCGCTCCCGCCAGTCCCCACCTCGGTTCCACGTGGAGACAAGTACATGTCATCGCCTTCGGACTGGGCGGCGTGGAGCCCCATCCGATTCGAACTCCGCGATCCGCAACGCTACCAGTACGAGGTTGTTGCTGCGGCTGATGGTCAGTCTGCTGAAGTCATCGCTCGGGGCGATCTCAATGGCGATGGGAAGACATCGCTCTTCTCGTACAAGCTGCACGTCCAAAATGGCCTCGTCGCCATTGCGCCTACGATCGATGAAACTGATCCAGAGGAGTGACGATCTACGCTGATCTACGCCGAGAAGCGTTCGTTCGTTCGGCAGGACGCGGTACAGCGGATGTCGTATTGAGTTGGAAGCTTACGATTGGAGCGGCGACCGATCTGCGATACGCCCATCGTGTCCGGTCGAGGAACCCGGCATGTCGAACGTCATCAATTCGGAGCGCATCACCAACAAAGTCAATCTCGGCGAATGCGCGAATTTGCGTCACAATCGTGACCCCCGTTTGTGCAGCGCTAAGAGCGCAAGACCAAAAGCGGTTCATGTCTGATAGCCCCTACGGGCTGTCGGGGCTGTCGGCGCAGGAATACCAAAAATGGATCGAGAGATCGGCTGATTGGAATCAGAAATGGAGCACTTCGCACTGCCCGGATCAATGCGCTCACGAAGTGGCCTGCAAAACCCGCGACCCCGATCGATTGTAGTGACGATAGCTCTGGCAACGTCGGGCCGTGGACCGCCAGCTCTTCCCGGCCACGATCGTTTGGGTACAAGACGGGGCACCTAACACTCCGTCGCCTAGGAAACTGTGTTGCGCTTAATCTCCTGGGCAAGAATGCGCCTCACAATCGCGATCGCACATGCGCTCGTCCCAGAGACACCAAAAAACGACATGCTCTTGGAGAGCAGACTCTGCCGCTTGGACTGTGGGGTGTCTGATGCGTAGTGCAACATGCCAACCTCGAACGGAACGTCGTCTCCAAGAACTACGGTCTCCCCGACGGGATGGCGATCGGGGAGCGCAAGTTCGTAGACTGCCGATAGATATGGTCCGGCTTCCATTTCAAGAACGGTAACGCCTTCGCGCTGCAACGCACCGAGGTATCGCGGATTCTGAAGGAACGTTCCACGTACTGTGACTGCGCGTTGGTTGTCGTATACGCGAGAGCCCTTCATGAAGGGCTGTAGCTCTTGCGTTCGGAAACAGTTGCGCAGAATAAACGTGTTGCCCGAGTGTTCATCACGAACGTTTGACAACACGGCAACATCGCCAACCCGGCCGTTCAGCATCGCCGCCTTACCCATAATGTACACACCGCGAACTTCATTTGTGCCCTGGGCCAAGCGCGAAAGGAGGTGGTATGCCGCCAAGCCGAGCGGGTAATCAATGTTCATGATCACGGCGTCGCTCTGGGCGAGCCTTGCCATGTTGGGCATGGAGAGCCTCGAATCGAGGCGGTCGGGCTTGAGGCGTGCGAGCTCGATGATCTGCGCGTTGACGTCGAGTTGACCGGGTTGGTAGAGCGAGTGAACTCCTCCCGCGGCATCATGGTGTTGAACTTCCTCCATGATCTCGGATTCGACGGATTCACTGTGCCGCATCCATGCGCGCAGTAGGTAGTATGTGAGGTTATCAATTTGAGCTTCGTCGCGATTAGCGAGCGCCTGTTCGAGCAGCGGAAGGAGCCCTTCGGGGTTAGTCTTCCGTGTAAATGTGGTTATCTGCTCGCGGTGTGAGCGCGCGTACCCACCAAGAAGATTCGCCAGCGAGTGGGTATTGGACGAAACAAAGTAAATGGGCCGCCTGTGCGGAAGTTCCTCTCGGACGTAGGCCACCTCGACTCCGCTCCACCAACGTTGCGCCGCCCGCATGTATTCGGCGTGCGAACTCGCCAAGAGCCGAATAGACAAGTCACAAGGGTGGCTCGAAATTTCTACCAACGACGCGCGCCATCGCGGGCCTAGCGCATCCATGAGCTGAAACACGTCGCGCGACTCGAGGTCGAGCTCGGTGCGCAATGTGTCCATCGACAGCTCTACGTTTGGATTGCGGAGGCTTTCGGCGAATGGGCGGCCTCGTAACCGCGCGTGCAACTTATTCCATTCGATTTGGTAAGCCGTCACAATGGGCACGAGGTCGTCGATGTCACTCGTGCTTGAAAGGAACACGGCAAGTGTGTCACCACCGCCCCAACGAAGCGGACGCCGTCGTCCTGGCGTCCGAAGACGTTTCCACTCGCGGACCGGAAACCCAGCAGCTTCGAACTGCTCGTGAGATTGCGCAAGAACGATGCGTCGGATCAATGGCATGACGGACGGGAGCCGTGCGGCGCCGTATCCGAAGGCGTGAACATCATGGATATCGTCACGAGCACAGTAGGGATGCAACACGGGCGAGGAAGCAACGTGGGCATCCTCCAGGGCAGCTACGAAGACCTCTCCCGAGCTTCGAAGGAGCGAGGTGTATGTGCTGACGTACGCGTCGATCGCAAGTCGATCCGCATCGAGCGAACGATTCTCGGAGATCGCAGACGCTCGGGTGTACGCTGAGCCCTGCTTGAGCTGTGATTTGCCGCGCGGCTCGTGAGTGGCCTCCAACATGGGCACCTCCGTTCACAGAAAATTTCCACCCACGCCGGGAACGCCCGTCGCCGGAAAGATGACATGGTGCGCATTCGCGCGAACAAAATTGAGCAAGGCACATGCCGAGCGAGAAAGCATGTGTGTTTCCCATGGCCGAAGCAGCAGAGTCTTGATCGGCCTTCGGAATGGCGACAAACTTTGCGTACGGCGACGGCCGGGATGACAACTTTGCGTACGGCGATGGAAGGGATTACACGAACCGTCGCGAGCTGTGTGGCTGAGCTCGACGGAGGAACGCGGTCACCGCCCGCGTTAAAAACGCTTGCGATTGGAGCGGGGACCGATCTGCGATACGTCCATCGTCTCCTCGCGAGGAACCCCGCATGTCGAACGTCATCAATTCGGAGCGAATCCCCAACAACGTCAGCCTCGGCGACGACAAGCGTCTGCAGCGCGCCCTTGAAGCCTGGCAACCGAACTACCTCAAGTGGTGGCTCGAAATGGGACCCTCCGGGTTCCAAAACGACAACATCTTCTTGCGGACCGCAATCTCAGTTGATTCCGATGGGTGGGCGAACTTCGACTATGTCAAAATGCCGAACTACCGCTGGGGCATTTTTCTCGCGGATGCCGTGGCCAATCGGACGATTGGCTTCGGCGATCACATGGGCGAGCCGGTGTGGCAGCAAGTTCCCGGCGAGCATCGCAACGCGCTCCGTCGTTTGATCGTCACGCAAGGCGATACCGAACCAGCCAGTGTGGAGCAACAGCGCTTGCTCGGAAACTCCTGCCCAAGTGTGTACGACTTGCGCAACCTCTTCCAAGTCAACGTCGAAGAGGGGCGCCACCTTTGGGCAATGGTCTACCTGCTCCACTCGTACTTCGGACGTGATGGCCGTGAAGAGGCCGAAGCGTTTCTCGAGCGTCGAAGTGGCGATCAAGAAAAGCCCCGCATCTTGGGTGCTTTCAACGAGCCGTGCACCGACTGGCTCTCGTTTTTCATGTTCACGTTCTTCACCGATCGCGACGGCAAATTTCAGTTGATGGCGCTTGCTGAAAGCGCGTTCGATCCACTTTCGCGCACCACGCGCTTCATGCTGACTGAAGAAGCGCACCACATGTTCGTCGGCGAAACGGGCGTGCTCCGCGTGTGCGACCGCACCGCAAAGGTGATGGCCGAATCGAAGAAGGATCATCCGGACGATCTAAGGAAACTTGGAGTGATCGATTTCGGGACGATGCAGCGGTACTTGAACCTGTGGTTTTCGCTTTCTCTCGATTTGTTCGGAGGCGAAATTTCATCGAACGCTGCGAATTTCTTTGCCTCCGGTCTCAAGGGCAGGGCGCGGGAGGAACGGTACGAAAACCACCGCGCTCTCGATGCCTTCAAGTCACTCGATATTCCAAAAGACGACGGTTGGATCAAAGAGGACGAGCCCTTGCGTAACGCGATGAACGAAGTTCTTCGCGACGAATATGTAGAAGACTGCCAACGCGGACTCGACAAATGGAATCGCACGATCGCTTCGCATGGCATTTCGTTCCAGCTCACGCTTCCGAGTCGGTTCTTTCATCGACACGTCGGCACGTATTCGAACGTCCACACCGATCCGAAGGGTCAACCGATCCCGCGTGAGGAGTTCGAGAAGCACAAGGGCGAGTGGCTCCCGACCGAAGCGGACACGGCGTATGTTCAAAGCCTTATGTCAGGGCCGGTGTTTGATCCGAAGCAGATGGCAAACTGGATCAGCCCGCCGAAGCAGGGGATCCGCGGTCGAGCGATCGAGTTCGAATACGTTCGACGAGAGTCTTGAACCCTCTTGCGATGGCGCTGCCATTATGTTCAGCTTGCTGCGTAACCCAACGACCCGCCGCTGTCGAAAACACCACGCCAACTAATCCAGCAGCCAGTACCAAACTCGTTGAAAAAGGCCCCAAAAGTCGAAAGAGCGCGTCAAACATACTCAAAATATGGGTCGTCGACGCCATGCGTCAAGGGGCTTTGGCCCACGTTTTCATACGTGTTTGCCGAGCGGCTCGAACGAATTGAGCGACCGCAATGAAGACAACGGCTGCATCGTCCAGCCAACCAGCGACGGGCAACATGTCTGGAATCAGATCGATTGGAAGGAATACGTAAATGGCGGCTGCGAGCAAGAGCAGTTTTCGCCACATCGGAACGTTTCCCCGAACTCGCGCGCGCGAGGATTGGCGCGCTGAAACCCACGACCCATCAAGAGCGTTAGACGTCATAGGACACCATGCATAACCACCTGTTGGCGCAGCGGAAGGCCGCGTGATGCGAAATGTTTTCGCGCGATTGCTTCGAACTTGGTTTTTTGATGCGAGCTTCGTAGCCTTGTTCCCGTCTCAGCTGTTCCCTACCGCCAGTTCGTTGCCTGTACACGCAGGCATCTGAACACGCCGCCTGAACACGTCGCCCTTTGACGTCGATAGCGGCCGGTTGAAGGTCCGAGATCGTTTTAGTAGTAGCGCGCCGCACCAGGTTGCTCCGGAACGAACCCCATGCAGATTTTCCCACGATCGATAAACAAGCTCCCGCTGATGGCAGGCGCCGGCGCTGCATTGGCGTTGCCGGGCATCGTGTTTGCCGTCTGGTATTGGTTTTCGCCTTTGTACACCGACGTTGGCTACGAACCTCGTCAGCCCGTTCCTTATAGTCACCGCTTGCACGCAGGCGAGCTCGGTATTGACTGCAGGTACTGCCACGTTGGCGTTGAAAAGTCGGCCATTGCGATGGTGCCGCCAACGCAGACGTGTATGAACTGCCACTCGACGGTAAAGACCGACTCATCGAAGCTCGCGCTTGTTCGCGACAGTTGGAAGACGGGCAAGGCGATCGAATGGATCAAAGTGCACAAGGTCCCCGACTACGTGTTCTTTGATCACAGCGTCCACGTGACAGCTGGCGTCGGATGTGTGAGCTGCCACGGTCGCATCGACCAAGAAGAGGTCGTTCGCCAAACGCAGCCACTCAGCATGGGATGGTGTTTGGAGTGCCATCGAGATGTAAGGCAGAACCAAGGAGCGTCGAAGTTTATTCGCCCCGTTTCGCAGGTGACCAACATGCCGTGGGAACGCAAAGCCGATGAGGCCGTCACCCCGCCTCGAACGCTGAATCCGCCTGAAGATTGCACCGGGTGCCATCGATGAGCAAGCGCAAGCCATACGTATTTCTTGAACCATCAAAGGATGGCCCGCAGTACTGGCGAAGTTTGGAAGAGCGGCAAGACCTTGCACGCGAAGACTATGCGGAGAAAAACGCCGCGGAGTTTCCTGCGGGGCATTTCACAACACCGCCGAGTGACGAGGCGATTGCCCTCAACCGGCGCACCTTCCTCGGTGTAGCGGGCGCTGCCATGGCGATGGGCGGTGCATCCGGGTGCCGGCGTCCGGAAGAGAAGATTGTTCCGTACGCGAAGATGCCCGAACAAGTAGTGCTCGGCATTCCCGCGCATTACACGACGGCACTCTCATCTCGAGGTGAGGCGGTCGGCCTTCTTGTGGAGTCGCACGAAGGGCGGCCCACAAAGGTCGAAGGCAATCCCGATCATCCCGCAAGCCTGGGCTCGACGGACATTGCGGCGCAGGCGGCGGTTCTCGAGCTCTACGACATGGATCGGTCGACGCAGCCGCTCAAGGCAGGAAAGCCTGCCACGTGGGAAGAGTTCGAGAAGGAGCTCGCGGGGCAGCTCGGCAATGGCGGGGCCGATCTTGCTATCTGGCTCGGGCCAGTTCACTCACCGACGCGAGATCGCCTCGTTGCGGCAGTTCAAAATAAGTATCCGAAAGTTACATTTTACTGTCACTCCGCGCTTCCAAACGAAGCGGGCGCCTTGGTCGACACCAAAGACCCAACCGCACGACACGTGCGCCGTGTCCCCGTGGTCGACTACGCAAAGGCACGCATCATTCTGGCGCTCGACTGTGACTTCTTGCAGAGCGAGGCGGGAAACGTTCGTGCAAGCAAACTCTTTGCGCGTGGCAGGCGACTCGAGCGCCCAAGCGACGCAATGAGCCGCCTCTATATGGCTGAGGCGGGAGTCTCGACGACAGGCGGAGCTGCCGATCACAGAGTGCGTGTTCCTCGTTCCGCAATTCCGCGCCTGGTTTCTGCCTTAGCGGGCAAGCTCAGTGGGCGAGGGATTGGTGTCGGTGAACTCGCGAAAGGCGCGGGGGCGATCGCCGGCGTGAGCGACGGGTGGCTCAATGCCCTCGCGGACGATCTCGCTTTAGCAAAAGGCGGTGCTGTCGTCGTCGCGGGCTCCGATTTGCCACCGGGTGTTCATGCTGCCGTCGAAGTCTTGAACGGCGCACTTCAAAGCCAATGCGTGACCTACTATGAACGCCGAACCTCTGCGGCCTCGTGGGCCGAGGGGCGCGCTGAGGCGGCTCCGTCCGCGTCCGTGTTGCTTATTTTAGGAGGCAACCCCGTTTACGACGGTGTTGTTTCCTCGAAATTTGCGGATGCGATCGCCAAGGCGAAGTTCTCCGTTCATCTCTCCACGCACGTGAACGAAACGAGCGAAAAGTGCACATGGCACGTTCCGCGCGCACACGAATTTGAAGCGTGGGGTGATCTGGAGAGCATCGATGGCACTGTGACTGTGCAGCAGCCGTTGATTGCGCCAATGTACGACGGTCGCAGCGATATCGAACTGCTTGCCCTTGTTGCCGGTGAGTCTTCTCGTCGCGGCTACGACTTCGTGCGTACGACCGTCCGTGATTTGCTCCTTTCGCTGCGCGGTTTCAAAGTCTGCGGAGCGGATGGCGCCAACATCAAGTGCCGCGATGCTGCAGGAACGGAAACGCTCATCCGTTTGACCGACCTCGAAAAGGAGTGGTCAAAGGCACTGCGCGACGGACGTATCGGCAGTGTGAAGAAACCTGTAACCGAAGGGCTTCTCGACGCGACGAAGACAGCAGGCCTCTTGAACACGAGTGCACCGTCGCCGTCGAAAGACAGCCTCGAGGCAGTGTTCGTGCCGTGTCCCCGGCTCGGCGACGGGTCGTCCGCAAACAATCCGTGGCTCCTGGAGATGCCTGATCCCATCACGAAAATCGTTTGGGACAACGCAGCCCTACTCTCGCCAACCACCGCCAAGGATCTCGCCATCGCGAGCGAAGATCTCATTGAACTCTCGGCGGGCGGCGCGAGTGTGAAAATCGCCGCGTTCGTTGTGCCGGGTGTCGCAGACGGATGCGTAGTGCTCGCTCTCGGGTGGGGGCGCACGAAGGCGGGACGCGTTGGAAGCAACAAGGGCTTCAACGTCTACCCTCTGCGAAACGGTCCAAACGTCGGATACACGAGCGGCGTAAAAGTAACTAATACAGGTACGAAATACAAACTCGCCCGCACGCAGGAGTACACTTCTCAAAAGGCTCCTAACTCAATGGAGGCAAGGCCTCTCGCGCGTGAGGCGACTCTCGGCGAATACCGCAAGAACCCAAACTTCGCCGAGCTTCAGTCGCCGCCACAGCGCGTGCTGCCTCTGTGGGCCGGCCAAGATTATTCAAAGGGCTACCAGTGGGGCATGGTGATCGACCTCAACGCGTGCACCGGATGCGGGACGTGCATCGCGGCGTGCCAGGCCGAAAATAATGTGCCGGTGGTAGGCAAAGTCGAAGTGGCTCGCGGACGCGAGATGCACTGGATTCGCATCGATCGTTACTTTGTCGAAAACGCGAAGCTCG
>JAHFDX010000727.1 GCA_023248785.1 Myxococcales bacterium | reverse complement strand
GAAAGTGGGATGGATAGGAGGATGATGACGGACGCGCGCAAACTCTTGAGAAATAAAAGAACCATCACCCCCGCGAAGAGGGCGTCAAGACCCGCTTCCGAGAGCAGCGCAGAGATCGCATCACGTACGAAGACGGACTGATCGAGCGCCACGGAGAGGTTCATCCCTTCGGGCAAGGACGATCTGAGCCCATCCAAGGCACCGCGCACTTCTTTCACGACCGAAAGCGTGTTGGCACCGGGTTGCCTGTAGATCGGAATGTAGACCTGCCGGCGCCCATCGATGCGCACCACATTCGATTGGATCTGCGCCGTATCTTCGGCACTTCCAACATCCTGAACCAGGATGGGGCTCTCTCTTTCGCCGCCCACGGGGAACCTATTGAGGGCGTCAACCGTGGTCGGAATGCCGTTTGTGTCCACTTGGTAGTCGACGTTTCCGGCCTTCAAGTTCCCCAACGGCACGAGAACGTTTTGCGCACGAAGTGCTGCCGACACGTCCATCAACGACATGTTGCGCGCTTGAAGGCGGTCGCGATCCAGGCGAACCAAGATGCGCCGGATTTTCCCCCCGTAGACCGCCGGTGCAATCACACCAGGCGTGCCTTGCAGAAGATTGCGCAGCTTAAAATACGCCACATCGTACAGCTCTTTTTCGCTTGCCGTGGGAGAGGAGACGGCGAGGAGGGCAAGAGGAATGGGAGCCGTAGGGTCAAACGGCATCACCATCGGGGGCGCTGTTCCTGGCGGCAAGTAGTACAGGTCACTCGCAGCAAGGGCGCTCACCTGGCTCATCGCTGTGTTGGGATCGATGTCTTCTCGGAAGTAGTCACGAACGACGCTCACTCCCGTGAGCGATCGCGAGACCTGACGACTCACACCGTTGGACTGGCCGGTCCACCGCTCGAGGCGTGACGTGATGTCTGCCTCCATGACTTCAGCGGGCATGCCCGGATAGAGCGTCAATATTTGAACGGCGGGGGTCTTGAAGCGAGGGAGAAGGTCGGTGGGCGTTCGTGGGATCAAAAAAACGCTCAGCACCCCGATCATGAGCACAGCGACGAGGACTTGATACGGGTTAGCGAGCGCTGCCCGCGTTAGCCTCATTGCAGCGACTCCTCTACGAGCCGCAACATCTCCTCCGGAGGAAGATCACCCACAAGAACGCGCGCTCCACCTCTCGGATCGGCAACAGCACAAACACGAACTCCCTGGGCGGCGGCACATCCTCGTGCATCCACGACGTGTTCGGGCATCGTGAAGAGCGACAGCCAGTGACCTGCTCGTTCGAACCAAACCAGCGCAGTCCACTTGCCCGCGATGCGACATGACTTTGCACCCTCCACGGAGGCAGCCTCGATGCGCCCAAGATGTGGACGAAACCCGAGCTTTGCTGCGAACCAGTTGGCAATGATCGGAGGATCTCCTCGCACTTCCGCCGCGTCGATCTTGCGCTCGTAGTGAAGGTGGTCGAGTGCGAGTTCCTCCACGAGGGGAGCCTTGAACGGCATGTGTGGACGCCGTTCCTTCCACCACCACACCCAGACACTGGCGGCCGCCGCGCATGCGACCACGAGCATTCGAAAACCTCTCGTGTGGACGATGCGCGTGCGACGTTCAGACCCTGACATGGCTACTTGGAGCATCGCTAGCGCTGCACGACTCGGCGCCGTCTCGCGGGGTAAGAGCTTCATGCCTTGCCGCACCCTCTGCTGCACGTGGCGACGCTCGCGACAAGCCGGGCATGCTTCAAGATGCGAGTCGTACGCGCGCGTGTTCTCCAGCAATTCTTCGTCTCGGAGATGAGCATTCGCCTTCATGCGCCGCTCCCTTCTGCTTTGCGTTCGTACCCAACCACAATCGCAGCAAGGCGCGCTCGGGCTCGCGCTACGCGTGATTTCACCGTGCCCACCGGCACATCCAGAATGCGAGCAACTTCTTGGTGATCGAACTCCCAGACGTCGGTCAACAGCAGTGCTGTGCGTGCTCTCTCTGGGAGTTGTGCGAGGGCGACCTCAAGATCGGCAGGCTCAAAGCGCGCGGATGAAACGATCGGAGGGTTCTCCAGGGCGGCCAGCTCCTCGAGGCCTCCCTCCAGAACCACAAATCGGTCGCGAGACGCTTGCGATCGGCGCAGATCGACGTAAACGTTTCGCGCGATCTGGAACAACCAGGCACGAAGACGCTTCGAGTCACGAAGGTCGTGCTTGCCCCGCAATGCGCGCGCAAGCGTCTCCTGCACTACCTCATCGGCATCGTGGGGGGTCTCCGTCAGCCAACGCGAAAAACGTGTCAGTTCCCCAAGAAGCAGCGCGAGCTCGGCGGCAAGGTCATAGCGACTCATGGGCTCCGATCAGAAGACGTACCGGCAACCCGCCAGGTTCCATACCGTTATGGATTGGGGCATCTACTTCGGGGTCCCAGATTTTTTCGACAGAATTTCACGCGGATTCTTCGC
>JAHFDX010000726.1 GCA_023248785.1 Myxococcales bacterium | reverse complement strand
CATACACATCAACTCGCTCATCCAGCATTCGCTCGCCGCGCGCTTGCTCAAGCGACATATAATAGGGCGTTCCCATCACGATGCCGGTGCGTGTCAGCGTCAGCTGGTCTTCGTCAACGTCTCCGCGCACCGACACAAACTTTGAAACACCAAAATCAAGAATTTTGACGGTCTGCGTTCCATCCGACGAGCGCCCAAGAAATACGTTTTCCGGCTTGATGTCGCGATGAAGCACGCGCTTCTTATGTGCAGCGCCAAGGCCTAAGAGTACGTTCGCCAAGATCACGATGACATCGTCAAAGGGCAGCGCCCCTTCCGCCGCGATGCGATCGGCCAGCGTCTGACCATAGAGGCGCTCCATCACGAAGTAGGGGCGACGGTCGCCGAGCCGGCCAAAGTCGTACACTTCGCAAATGTTCGGATGCCCGACCGCCGCCGCCGCCCTCGCCTCACGATGGAAGCGCTTCAACGAATCCTTCTTACGGGCCTGGCGCCTATTGAGCACTTTCAGAGCTACAATTCGACCAATCGGAACTTGCTCAGCTTCATACACTGTGCCCATTCCACCCTCGCCAAGCGGCGCAACGATACGGTACTTGTTCTCCACAAGCGTTCCGGGCGCGAGGTTCACCGAGACGCTCGCCGAGCTAGGATTTTCGCGATGAAGGCCAGGCGACGACGAAACGTGAGCAGGTGAAGTCGCAGCTCCTCGCGATGGTGGAGCTGACGCAGGCCGAGCCGCGATCATCCGAACGGAAAGCGGCTGCCCCGTCGACTCGCACACGCGGTCTGAAGCCGAATGCGGCAGCGAACAATATGGGCAGCGAACAAAGCGCTGACTCATTCCATCCTGCCGTTCACAGCCGCACCTCGAAGCCAAGCGTACGCGTCAGCGAGCAAGATGTTAACGGCGTGTCGTTACCCCTACGAATAAGGGAGCCAACCGTACACTTTCGCATCTCAGATCACTTGGCTTTGGTGCCAATGCGCACTTCGGTCATGCGCGTCGGTGTGGTCGGCGGTTCGCCTTGCACAATCTTGCTGAGCACCGCAAGCCCGTCGATGACCTTGCCCCAGACCGTGTATTGCTGATTGAGGCTCGGATAGTCGTTAAACATGATGAAAAATTGGGAACCATTGCTGTTGGGATCGCTCGTTCGCGCCATTCCAAGGACACCCGGTGCATCAAAGTTCAACGAGGATTTCACTTCGAGCCCATATTGATAACCAGGCCCGCCTGATCCCCACGAACTCGGTCGTCCACTCACCGTATTTGGGTCCCCTGTTTGAGCCATGAATTTGTCGATCACACGGTGAAACGCGACCTGTTCGTAGAAGTGGTGGAGCGAAAGAAATACGAACGAATTCACGGTCTTCGGAGTGTCGTCCTCGTAGAGATCGAGCACCATGCGGCCTACGTCGCTATCAATAACCGCGATGTAATCCGTGCCTGGTTGCACAACTTGCGTGGGACCGCTTGGAAAACTCCGTTCCGGCATCGTCGACAGGTACGCAACCTGCGTGTAGCCGGCGGGCATGCCAGAAGACGTCTCGGCCGCATCCCCGTCGAACGCTGCGTTCGCATCACCCACTCCGGCATCGCTCTGCGTCGCCCCGGCGTCGTTGGAAGAAGCCGAGGCAGTTGGATTGCCGCACCATGCCGCTTGGCATTCTGCATCCTTTTTGGCGCTGCACCCAAATGGCACGAGCCCAAGAAGCACGATTCCAAGAGATCGAAGAACATTCTGCATAACCGCGCATCGTAGGCCATCCTGTGGCCCCTACTGACATTCATTTCCGTACGGGATTGTTCATAAACAAAGGAACGCTCCTTCACGTCGCTCGACGGAGCGCAGTCCACCCTACCCACGATGCACGGAGTTCGGGCCTACGCACCGTATGCCCGGCCCAGGCCACGGAGTATTTGGCTCGGGCGATCGCTCATTCGATTTTATCAGCAAAAAAAAGACCTTCCCCCCGGCACGAGGGCTGCAAAGCCGCGCTTCTTCATGCGCGTTGCACTCCTCGGATTCGCGGCTATATCAGCCTGCTTTGCATGGACTCAACTGTGGCCCTGGGTTCTGATGTGGCTTTGTCTCTTGCTACTGGTGTGGTCGCGCTGGCGCACGCGTGGATGGCTACCGATGGTCTCGATTGCGTTCGGCTGCGGAGCGTTGCGCGGTCAGATAGCCATGAGCGACGCCGACGTCGACCGTGGTCGCGCGATTGCCCTGTTTGCTCCACCTCGCACATGCATGGTTCACATTTCGGTCGAGTCATCGCCCGTCTTTCATCGAACGCGCGACGGACCATACGCGCTCGAACCTTCTTTCGTCGCGTCTGCGTCGCAGCTTCAGTGTGAGGCGACGCGTGGTTACGCGGCGAGCGAATTCGCGTTCAACCGACCGGTGCGCATGCGACTGTCCGGCGGACCAACAAACGTCGTGCGCGGAGATGGGCTT
>JAHFDX010000725.1 GCA_023248785.1 Myxococcales bacterium | reverse complement strand
ACGCAACGAGCGCCTCTTGCCAAAGACCGTCGCGCTTTGTGAGTTCGTCAGCGACCTCACGCCACGTATTGGCACGTTCGTCGAGCGTGGTCACTGAGCGGACTTCGCCAAGCTTCTGTTTTTGGGACGCGTCTCCGTTGTAAATCACAGACAAGCATGTCGTGCGCAGCGGCTTCGGAAGCTCCGCCACAACAGGCCCTTGAGCTTTCAGCACGAGAGTGATGGCCAAATACTGATCGGTGGAAACGACATGGACTTGTTTCGGAAGCGACCAGGGCGACGGTGGTGGAAAGAAAACCAACTTTGAGATCGAAAGCGCGGGTTGCCGAAGCGTTATGACCGAAAGCGGGTGCGGTGAAGGCTCGTCGTACACCTTCTCTTTGGACAACCACGGGTAGAGCGTCGTCTTCACTGGCCCGGTCGCCGCCACGAGGGAAGTCTTCGCGAGGTCTTTTGGAAGGAGCTGCTCTGCAGTGGCTAGCCCTTCGGGAAGAGGCATAGGGCCGTGGCCACAGATAAACGGGCCCGCAAAGAGATCGCCCGAATCTGGATCGGGCGCGGCCTCGGCCGACCCGACTTGACCTGTCATGGCAGCGCATGCCACGAAGACAGCCCCGACGGTTTTTTGGCCAAAGCGGGACATGCGTGCGATCCAGCAGCGTCTGATGCGTCGTTGGCTCATCTCTTTGGGTGCCATAGGAATGCTCGTGGGAGCGAGCCTTCTTCTTTACCGCAATTGGCGTCCGAACGTGCCTGCCCTCCCGTCCCAAATCGAGATCCCCTCGGTTTCGCGGGTTGAACCTATCACCTCGCCCGAGAGACCAAGTGCTCTCGCTGGGCTCGATTTGGCCCATGTTTCCTATGATGATTCAGGCGCAACGACCTCCACGTCGGACGGGCGACTCATGCACCTCACGCTCGACCCCGACCTTCAGGGTACAGCCGAGCGACTCATGGCGCACTACCGAGTCGCCGAGGCCAGCGTCGTCATGATGGAGGCCGCGACAGGGAAAGTGCTCGCCTATGCGAGTCACTTATCGAAGGGGCAAAAGCGGGATCTCAATGCAGAAGCCACCGCCCCGGCCGCCAGCCTCTTTAAGATCGTAACTGGCGCTGCACTAATCGAACACGCCGCCCTCACTCCCGACACAAAGCAGTGCTACTTCGGTGGGCAGCAGCGAGTCGATGCCCTTCATCTGGTTGACGATCCAAAACGCGACCGATGGTGCTCCACCTTGGCCGGGGCGATGGGACGAAGCTTGAACACGGTCTTTGCGCGCTTGGCAAAGAAGCACCTGCCACCTTCCACACTACAAACGTATGGGAAAAAATTTGGTTTCGGGGAGAGCGTTCCATTCGATCTTCCGACGCAACCAAGCACACTCTCCGTCCCAAGTGACGAGCTCGAGTATGCGCGTACGGCGGCAGGATTTTGGAACACAACGCTTTCGCCACTCCACGCAACGTGGCTCAGCGCGGCGATTGCCCATGGCGGAGAAGCCGTTCGGCCTTACATCGTTCGGGATGTAGTCGATCGTGAAGGGCATCCGCTGTACGAGGCGCAGCCAAGCCTCGTCGTGCGGCGGTTCATTTCACTCGATACCGCAAAAGCACTGACTGTAATGATGGAGGCCACGGTGAGCGATGGCACGTCGTATCGCGCATTTCGCGATGCGCGAAAGCGACCGTTCCTGTCGAACCTCTCGGTCGCCGGAAAAACGGGCACTCTGAGCGACGCGCAGGCAAACCGCCATTACTCATGGTTTTCCGGTTTCGCACCAAGTCGATCGTCGAAGTTACAAATCCCGCAGGTTGCGATTGCTGTTCTTGTTGTGAACGATCCAACCTGGGAAATTAAGGCCAACGTGCTCGCACGCGACATGCTGCGCGCATACTTCGCATCGCGTGGTGTTGCGAAGGTGACAAAGCCTGGGATCCCAGAACGAAGAAAGCGCAGAGCTCACCGACATCGTCGAAAGTAACGCTCTCAGAGCGCGCACACATTCGCAGCGTTGCATGTTTCGCCCGTCGTGGCTTCATTTCCATCGTCACAAGGCGTTCCGGTCTCGAGCGTGATGCAACTTCCGTCGAGCTGGCAAATTTTGCAATTCGTTGGCAAGCCGGGGTCGAAAATCTCGGCCGAGGAAAGATACGTCGACGTTCCAGAAATGGGCCCGGTGCGTCCGCCCGCGATGATCACTTTGCCCGTCCGCGTCAGCGCGATGCCCGCATCGTAGCGTGCAGCTTGAAGCGATCCGACGGTGGTCCATTCACCCGTGGCAGGATCGTAGATCTCCGCGCGCGTAATCCCGGTTGATGCGTTGTATCCACCCGCAACAAGGACGCGACCTGTCGCAAGCAAGATCGCCGCGTGAGCGCCGCTTGGCGTATTGAGGGAACCTGTCGCCACAAACGTCCCGATCGCGCCGGTCACGGGTGTGTATGCATCGCAAGCACCCACAA
>JAHFDX010000724.1:1938-2466 GCA_023248785.1 Myxococcales bacterium | reverse complement strand
GAGCATGGCCCGACACGTATGATCCCGCAGGGGCCTTCGTCACCGACATCGATGGGGACGGTTCTTCCGACCTTGTTGCGAACGTCGCCGACAAGGGAGACAAAAAAAGCGTGAAACTCGTTGGCCCCTGGGCTGCATCGTCCAAGTGGGAGGATCTCAACCTGATATCGGGGAGCGGCACGTACACGGCTCTTGCGGCAGCGATCCCACGAGGGGGCACGCGTGCGGAGTTCCTCATGTGCAAGAGTGCAGACGCATCGCGGGTGAACTGTCTGGAGAGCACCGACACAGGACAGCAGGACGATTCGCAGTTGGTCTTGCTTGCCCCACGCGCGGGCGGTGGCTACGAGCAAGTGGTCGCCCTATCGACATCGCAAGTGGCGGGCTCGCTTGCCGGTCTCCTCGATCTCAATGGCGATGGTCAACTCGACGTGTGGTCATGGATCACGCACGAGCCTGGTGTTCGCGTGCATTTGCGAACGACCGCGGGAATGCAGGAGCCACTTCTCGTGGACTATCAAGCGTACG
>JAHFDX010000724.1:0-1928 GCA_023248785.1 Myxococcales bacterium | reverse complement strand
ATTTTCGAGCGGAGATCTTGAAGAGGGGAGTCAACCCGCGCGCCGCGATCAGCGTGGCCACGATGAAGGTGAACGGCGAAACGGAATCGGCAAACTCTGTTCACGTTGTGGAGTGTGCGCGGGACTCGACCGCGGATGTGAAATGCCCCGAGTGGAATTCGACGAGCAATCCGCGTGCGGAAGGGCAATTCCGTTTTTGGAATTACCGAAGATCGGCGGATGACTCCCTTGTTGCGCCGATTTCGTTTCCCGCGTGCGAAGGCACGGACATGCCAGGTTCACCTCTTGGCGTGGCTGCGTTTTCGAGAGAGAGCTCAACATCAAGCGACTTCTACGTCGCAGCCCTAAACGACAGCACCACAGATACAGCGGTCGCTTCCATCCAAGTTGGAACCTACGACCTCGACGCCGTTTCACACGAAACCCCATGCGGGAGCCTTCGCGTTGCAGACCGAGTCGTTACGGGGGACATCCTTCTTAGATGGAATAATAAGGGACTTGGAAATTGGATCGCGCCGTTCTATTCGAACTCGGACAGAAGTGAATCCGCGTGGCTTTTCGCGTTCACGGCGAAGGAAGACCAGTCCATCTGGTGGACGCAAGTCGCGCGTGATGGGAGCACCGCGAAAACTACACCCATGCGCTTCGAGCGCGAAAAGGAGTTGTTGCGCTGGCTTGCGTTTGTCACGCCGACAGATGTAGACGACGACGGCGACACGGATTTTTTGGCGCTCGAGCGAGTCCGCACGTCAGATGACAGGCTAACTCACCAAGGTGAGCTCCGCAGGGAGGCCCACGTAGTGGTGTATCAAAACGTGAGTTGTCTCGATGAGCCAAGCGAACAATGTTGGCGCGTAACGCCGATCCCCGGACTCGACGATGTCATTGGCCTTGGTGTTGCGTGGCATCGCGATCCCGGCAGAAAAGATACAAAAAAAGCGTTCCAGTTTGCAGCGATTTATTACGCCAAAAAGCCAGGCGAAGATGCTGGAACAGGCATGAAAGATGCCGAAATTCGAACTGCGTATGTCGAGTTCGAAGGAGGCGATCGCGATCTGCGACTCAAGAAAATGACCGAACTTGTTCCCGTAGCGAAGGTGTCACTGAAGATATTGCCTGAGGGGGATTTGACCCTACCCCGCGAAGACCTCGTGTTCGGAGACTTCAACGGCGACTCCATCCTCGACATCGCGATGACGTCCGCGCAAGGGACGTTCGCGTACTACCGACCGCGCTTGCAGTAACTCGTGCACTGATCGCAGGTGGGTGAGCCTCTTTCAAATGTGAGCGGGAAACAAAGGAACACAATGTCGGAGACGCGACCTAAAGTTCAGGGCGAGGCGACCGTATTTGGTTTTGTTTTGAGTGCAGCGGGGTCCTAACTGAGGGGACGATTATGGCGATTATTAAGAGACCGGATCTATTTCGTCGACGCTGAAAGTTTCACTTTCAGCGTCGACTTTGTACGTCGAATCCGAATCCCGAACTGGACCGATCGAATATTCGGTTTCGATGCCCGTAGTAGCGGAACCGACGGCGAAGCCCGCGCCGGCCCAGTAGATCGGTCTCACACCGCGCAAATCAATCAAACGGTGACTGTTAGCGACGTATTGAAGGAGTTAACTCGGAGTAACAGCAACAATGAGCTCTTGCGCTTTTCGAAACCGGGCAATCTTCGCGTTGACGCTGGCGACTGTACTCGCGCCAAGGCGGGCGCTGGCCGACAAGGAGGGTATCACTTACCGAGGCACGGTCCATTGCGCGGACCCCGCGATGACAAAAATGCTGCAATTCCGCGACGAGTGCCGAGTCACTGCCCGCATCACCTTCTACATCGATATCAAGACACCCTCCTGTTCGCGGACGGCGCAAAACTGGGAAGCGGACTACCCGATGACAGGAAAGCTGCTAGCTCCGGGAAGACCGTG
>JAHFDX010000723.1 GCA_023248785.1 Myxococcales bacterium | reverse complement strand
AAAGATCCTCGCCATGATTTGTGTAGATCGCGGCAGGAAAAGATAACCTCACAGACACGTGAGCGCCTCCCTTGCGCCACCTCGAAGCTTGTCCGCGGCGCCGCCTCCCCTAGAACCGGAGAGCGACGACGTCCACGTGCTTGTTGTCGACGACGAACCGACGCTCCGAACGTCGCTTGCGCGCATGCTTTCGGCGCGTGGCTTTCGTGTGGGGGGGGTGGAGAGCGGCCAGGCCGCACTCGACTATCTGTTTCGCGAGACGCCCGATGTTGCGCTTGTCGACATGATGCTTCCGGATATGGAGGGCCTTCCGCTTCTCGAGAAGCTTCGAATGCGCGCCCCCGATCTGCAGGTCGTCATGATGACGGCTCACGCGGATGTCGATTCGGCTGTGGAAGCGATGCGAATTGGAGCACATCACTTCCTCACCAAGCCCTTTCATTCGAACGACGCAGTCGTTCACGCCGTACAGAAGGCGGCCGAGCACGGAAGGTTGTTGCGCCGCGCGCAGAAGCTTGAAGAGCGATTGCTCTCGCAAGAGCGCTTCGGTGAACTCATCGGCACATCGCCCAAAATGGCGTCCGTTTACAAGTTGATTGAAGGCGTTGCGACGGCGACGTCGACCGTGCTCATTCGTGGTGAGAGCGGGACAGGAAAAGAACTCGTTGCACGCGCGATTCACCAAGCCTCCTCGCGTGCGCAGAAGCCTTTCGTACCAGTTAATTGCGCGGCCATTCCAAAAGAGCTCGTTGAAAGCGAGTTGTTCGGTCACGTAAGAGGTGCGTTCACGGGGGCCCAAACCGCGCGTACGGGCCTCTTCGAAACCGCACATCAGGGAACTATCTTTCTTGACGAAATTGGCGACCTACCGCTTGCGGCCCAAGTGAAGCTGCTGCGCACGCTTCAGGAAGGTGAAGTGAAGCGCGTGGGTTCGGACGACACACGCTTTGTCGATGTGCGGGTGCTCGCGGCGACAAACGTGGACCTGGCGTCCAAAATAGCGGACGGCTCGTTTCGCAAGGATCTTTACTATCGGCTCAACGTGATTCAGATCGCGTTGCCTGCGTTGCGGGAACGTGGCGATGACGTCATTCTGCTCGCGTATCACTTCCTTCAGAAGTTTAGTTCACGAATGCAACGGCCGCTGCGCAAGTTGAGCCCAGAAGCCGCTCGTGCCATTCGGATGTACGCGTGGCCGGGAAATGTTCGTGAGCTTGAACATGCGATCGAACACGCAGTCGTTCTTTCGCAAGGCGACTGGGTGGAAGCGCATGACCTGCCATTTGGAGAGATCCCTGATGGTCTTCCTGTCCCGGCAAATTCGGAGACTCGAACCATTGCCGCGATCCCGCACGTCGCGATCAATGAGCTCGTCGACCTGCCCTACGCAGAGGCGAAACGACGTTTGGTCGCGATGTTCGATGATGAATACACGGCGGCTCTACTAAAGAGGACAGATGGAAACTTAAGCGAAGCCGCGCGCATCGCGGGGCTCGACCGGTCCAACTTTCGCCGCATTTTGAAGCGGCAAAAGCAAGTCGGGTAGACAAGCGTCTACTTTGGCGAAATGCCAGCTGAACCTATCGGTACGCGCGTTGAGTGAATCCCGCCCCGCGACGAGGTGTTCCATCAGCGCGCATTTGCAATTACCGTGAGACCGACGTGAGGAACTTCTGGGTGAGGTGGCTTTCATTGCTTGCGCTTGCGCTGGTGGTATCGCTCGCGCGCGCATCTGAAGACGAAGACGAGAAACCGACAAGCCCGGCCGATGGAGGGGTTCCATCCGAAGCTGGTGCTTCAGGTTTGGCCGATGGCGGACCCATCACGATTCGTCCGCGTCCACATACACTCGAGGAATGTCTCGCGTTGGCCGATCGCAACGCACCGCAGATTTGGGCTGCGCGCGCTCGCCTCGACATGTCACGCGCCCAGCTCGACGAAGCGAAGTTCACGCCGTGGTTCCAATGGTTTGCGAATGTGTCGGGGGGCGTTGCACCGTCGTTCAGTGGAACGGTGCTTTACACGTCGAGTCCAGTGACTGTTCGTAACCTGAACAGTTTGTCCAACCTAACGCCATTTTTTAACCTGGATATCAACGGGACTGTTCCGCTGTATACGTTTGGAAAAATCACGAGTGCGCGTCGCGCCGCAGAAGCTGGTGTGCGTGTGAATGAATGGGACCTCGAGAGATTTCGTCAACAGACGCGGCTTGACGTGCGACGCGCCTATTTTGGCGTCCTGCTCTCGCGTGACGCGCGGCACATTCTGGTCGACGCGTTGTCTAGGCTTGACAAATCTATTCGCGAACTGCGAGCCAAGAGCAACAAGGGCGACAAGGCAATTTCCCTCTGGGACATTTATCGCTTGGAGGTATTTCGCGAGGAAATTTCCGCCAGAGAAGGAGAGCCTGAGCGTGGCGAGCGCTATGCGATGGCGGCTCTCCGATTCCTCACGGGCGTGCAGTCG
>JAHFDX010000722.1 GCA_023248785.1 Myxococcales bacterium | reverse complement strand
TCACCCAACGTAAGCGTGATGAGCGGCAACGTGTCTGGTCTCGCCGCGACATCGAGCGGAGTCATGGTGTCGATCGGGTCGTCCATTTACTTGTGCCCGACCGTCGGTGCTTGTTCGGCGCCAACATTAAAGTACACCATTGTCGCAGACCCCGATGCGGGGGTACGAAGTCTCGTGACCACAACGCTTGCGCGTGCGTTTTGCAACGGTGTTCCTTGCGTCATGTGGGTTGAAAGCGAATCGGGACTACCGACGGTCAATCACGTCTATCGCATGGACTTTACGGGCACCAACGTGTGGAAAGCGACCCGCATCATCACAGCGCAAAATTCGATCATTGGTGTTTCATCGGACGCATCGAATCTGTACTGGACAGAACGAACTTCCCACGGCGGCTTCGTTCGCGCGTGCAACAGCACGACGGATTGTAAGAACAGTACAAACCACTCGACCCTAAGCTCGAGCACCGGCGATGTCTTGCCGGCGAATATCACCAACACCACAAGTTGGGTCTACTGGATGACCGCACCCGGCGACGCCGGCTCCCCCGCCGCCCTGTGGCGCGTGGAGAAGCAGCGGTAGCGACGCTTCTTCGCTTCAGCTAGGGAATTGCGTCTGGCTTGATTCAAGCTGACGCACGACTTCGAGCGCGTTTTGTACGTGGCGGGTAACGAGAATCTGCGACGAGTAGACGTAACGAATGACCCCAGTGCGATCGATGACAAACGTGACGCGACCGGGGATGAGACCAAGCAGTGCCTTAACGCCATACGCAGAAGCAACGGTTCCCTTGACGTCGCTCAGTAACGTCATGGGCAGCGAATGTTTGCCGGCAAACGCCTGGTGGCTTTGAACGGAATCTGCGCTGATGCCCAATACTTCCGCCCCCGCCGCAAGAAAACGTCCGTGGTTGTCGCGAAAATCGCACGCTTCGGCGGTGCAACCCGGCGTGTCGTCTTTCGGATAGAAAAACAAGACGACGGTCTTCTTACCGGCAAAATCAGAGAGTTTGATCGAGCCCCCCGTTGAATCAGGAAGCTCGAAGGCGGGAGCCTTGTCGCCAACTGCAAGAGTCATCAAGACCTCGAGACACCAACGATACGAGGCATGTAGAGCGCGGACAAGCGATAGGTGGTGTACCGTTCACGGAAAACACGCACAAATCGAGTGCGCACATCGAGACATGCATTGCGGAGGCATCCCGCTCACAACCGTTGGCACGGGGGGCCCTGACCGCTGGCGGCCCCCTCGTAGGTGCAGATCAAGGTGACGCCACTGCTTTCGCCTGAAATGGAGAATGCAACGAGAACGTCCTTGTGCTCTGTCGTTGGATCGCAGGGCGGGTGCGGGTGTTTCCACTCCATCACCGAAGTAATCGAGCGCGCACCATCCTTGCTGGTCTGATCCCCTTGCGAAGTCCACGTCCCGCAGTTGGGACCCGACCAGCGGAACGTGATGTTGTCGCCGTCCGGGTTGTCGATATTGATCTGATACATCGTTTGGAACTGCGCTTGGTCGAAGGTGGCAACGATCGGAAAGCTGCCCTGCCGAATGGCTGCTTTCTTCGGCGCTTGTCCGTCACCAGCATCGCCCGCGTTTCCACCATTGCCCGTCTTGTCCCCACACGAGAGGGTGGAGATCATCGCAACCAATGCCATCGCGTACGTTCTCGCCATAGTTGCAGCATACACAATTCGCACCGTGGCTCGAAAGACTGGGCATCACTCCGATTATGCAGCGATAAGGCGCACGCTCTGCCATAACCCCACATTTGGGTGACATGACGATGCCCGGGCGCGGTGCTTTATGCACGCGCAGAGGTAAGTACATGAGCAATAAGCTACCGTGGATCATGTTGAGTCTGATCGCTGCATGTGGGTCGCAGGTGGAAAGCGATCCCGCCACCACGGAGGCAGCCTTTCGTAAGGGTCCCCGGCAGGTGCTCCCCTCCGACGACGGCACAGGCACGCATGGTACCTACAATTGTTGCGATTCAGGCGAGACGACCGCGAGCGGGTGTTCAAGTACGGCAGGAGGAGGCTCGTACTGGTTTCAAAACAACCAATGCTACTTCAACGCATCGAGTGCTGTGGCATGCGAGGCCAATGGAGCCAACAGCGGTAGTTGGACAAAATAACCGACGGCGCACACTGCGTGGACGACGCGCCGCCGCAGCCACGTTTTTGGGGGTGACAGACTCCCTCGCTTCGAGGCCGTTGTCGGTCGCCATGCCGGAAAGGCAGCCAACAAGGGGAGCCTCGGGATCATTCTCCCGCATAAGAATCAAGTTCCCCATCCGTGTCTTGACGACCACGCGTTCCCCGCGCATCGCAGCGCGCCGGATCTTCGGGAACTCCTGTACAGGGCCCCCGCGGGGATGAGCGTGTTTTCCGGTGGGCAAACATGACGTTCCGTTACGGCGGGATGGCTGTTACGCCAGCGAGAGTCGCACACCCAAGAACCTCT
>JAHFDX010000721.1 GCA_023248785.1 Myxococcales bacterium | reverse complement strand
AGTCCACCGTCACCGCTTCCCGAATCGAAAATGAACACGGGCCCATCGGTGCGGGCATCCGAAGCGTCCTTCGATCCGTCCGACGTTGTTGAATCGCCATCGTCGGCCCCGTCTATCGGCGTGTCTGTGAGCCCACCATCTTCGGGCGAATCCGCATCCGCGCCCGTATCCGAGGCTGCATTATCGAACAACGACGCATCTGCTCCACTTGTCGAATCGGTTACCGAACCACTGGCCGCATCCTTGGGTGCGTTTGTCTTTCCGACGTCTTCCTGGGAAATCGATTGCGTCTCCGCACTGCATGCCGAGCCTAAGCTGCCAATAATGGAGATGGCAGTCAGGAGGCGGAGGCAGCGGTGTTGCGAATTCGTGGTCCGACCGGTCCGCATGGTATTAATCGTATGCGGGAATAATTTTGCAGCATAGATTTGCTCCTCGATTGCCGTGCGGATAAGCCGCTCTTTCGCGTCTCAAGAATCGGCACGTCTCAAGAATCGGAGTGGGACACCATGGTACACACGTTTCGTTCCGTCCTAAGCGCTTCTGTTGCGCTTACGTCTCTCGCTCTGTTGATCGCGGAGGGGGGGTGTCAGCCCGCGGCAATTGCACCTGATGCGAGTACATTTGACTCCTCTGGTGGAGGCGGCAACGACGGTGGAGACAACACCCTTGGCGACACGAGCATCATCGATGGTTTCGTCATCGGCACTCAAGATGGTCCCATCGGTTCTACCGACGTTGCTGTGAGTCCAGACGCGGCATGCGCCGTTTCGACCGTGCAAGCACCCAGGATCCCCGCGAATATTTTGTTTGTCGTCGATCGAAGTGGAAGCATGAATTGTAACCCGCCTCCGTACGACACCTCCGAACACTGCGAGGCGTTTCCAGTGAAGCAAGTAACGACACAGCTTTCCAAATGGGAGATCACACGCGATGCACTCAAATCAGCGATCGGCGCCATGCCGTCGCAGAACAGCGTAGGCATCGTTTACTTCAGCAACGGCTCGTCGACGCAGCTTGCCGACAGCAACAATTGCAATGTGGTCGGCACGCCCGATCTCACTATTCAACAGGTGAACCCAGCTCACATTACCAAAGTAAACGCGAGTCTCGACGCAGTCGTGCCAAAGGGCAAGACGCCCATTGTTGGCGGTCTCACCAATGCGTACCAGTACATTTTCAACGGTGTGTCGTTGACGGGAAAGCTCTACGTAGTGCTTCTCACCGATGGCGCGGAAACATGCAATGCAAACATGATCCCCGACCTCGTACGGACGCAGTCTGACAGTGGAACGATGGGTACCGTCGAACTCGCGTCATCGGTCGGCATTCGTACGTTCGTGCTTGGTGCTCCGGGAAGCGAACCGGCACGCCAGTTTCTTTCATCGGTTGCAAAGCTCGGAGGAACGGGCGCGAAGGCGAATTGTAACTGGACGAGTTCTGATCCGAAGGTCGGCGACTGCCACTTTGACATGACGAATGTCAGTGATGCCGGCCCCACCTTCGCACAGCAGCTCAACGACGCACTCGAGGCAGTGAGTCGTGAGGCGTTGTCGTGCGAGTTTGATGTTCCGAAGCAAACCCCCGATGGCGGCACCATCGACTACACCAAGGTAAACGTTCTATTTACCCCGTCTACCGGTCCGCAGGAGACGATCTCTCGTGACGACAATGCTCCTTGCGGTAGCGGTGCCAATGGTTGGCAATACACTCAAGGAAATCAGAAGATCGTTCTGTGCGGTTCAGCGTGCGACAAAGTGAAAGCGGATACGCGGGGCTCCGTGCAGATCCTTCTTGGCTGCGCGACCCTCATTCTACCGCCGCGATAGGGAGGACAGTAGCCGCGTATCGCATCGCTGTTGCGATGCTCGCGAGTTGCGTTGATTCGTCCGCGCCGGTTGACAATCGACCGCAGGACTTGGGCTCGCACGTTGTCTGGGTCGAGGAGCGTCCAGAGCCGTTTGATATTGCGGCATTACGCGTCGTTTGGAACGCATCCCCCGGACAGGGCGTCCCACGCCACATTGTTTGGGAAAGCAAAGGCTGTGGTGTGTCCGACACGTGGTTCGCACTGGTGAACGATTCACAAAATCCGCCGCACCTTGTTCGACGCTGGTGGTTTCCGTTGGACGGCATCCACACGCGATGTGGCGTGCGCCTTTCTGCTCTTGAGGAGCGCAATCAGCCGGCGTCGGTTCGTGAGGCGAGCGTTATAACGAACCCAGTCAATGCCCTCGCCTCTTCCGACATGGCATCGCTCCACATGGTGGATTCTCATGGTGGAGAGCGCGAAATGACGGCGGCTGAAAGGCATGCATTGACGGATGGTGACTATGCGACGAGCGTTTCGTTCGAGCCTGGGCAATTTTTGCGCGCGACGTTTTCGGCCCCCATTGCCGCGCGCGGTGTGTACATGGTGGTGGGTGATTCCCCTTCGTTTCTTCCAGAACGCGACACACTTCGGCATGAGC
>JAHFDX010000720.1 GCA_023248785.1 Myxococcales bacterium | reverse complement strand
GGATGGGAACGCGATGCCGGTCGAATTGCCGGTGGCTTCGCTGAAGGTGACGTCCCCACCCCACTGAATACCGACGTCGCGCAAATAGCGACTCGTCGCCTCGACGATACGCGCTTCGACGAGAACCTGCGGCGTTTGCGTATCAAGCGCGCGCACAAGCTCTTCGATGTGGTTGAGATTGTTCGCAATGTCACGCGTAACGAGCACGTTCGTACGCTCGTCCACCGCAATCGAACCCCGCGGCGAAAGCAATTCCTTCGCCCGCGCTTGCAGTTCTTCCGCCGTCGCGTAACTCACTGGAATGAGCCGCGTCTCGAGCGGTGTCAGTTGGTACTCCTGCTTTGCCTGCTCGAGCTTCAGCTCACGCTCCTTCTGCAGCTGCGCCATTTGCGCAACGCGAATCAAGTTGCCCTGCACAACCATGCCGAGGCCCTTCGCCTGAAGGACGACGTCGAGTGCTTGATCCCACGGCACGTTGCGCATGCGAATTGTAATCGTGCCGGATACATCATCGGCCGTAACCACGTTCACTTTTCCAACATCAGCGAGCATTCGTAGGATGTTGTGAATGTCCGCATCCTTGAGATCGAGATCGATGTGCCTCCCATGATACCGACGCACTGAACCCATGTTGGCGCGCGCCTGCGGCTTTACCTGGGCGTTCACCGACGAGACCATTCCGGCTTGCTCGCTGCCCGTCACAGTCTCCACCGAGTCCGTGATCGAACCTTGAACACGCGGAAATTTCGGCGCAGCTGGCTCTCGAGCCACAGTGATCGGCTTGCGGATCGCGGTTCCAAGTCGTTGTGGGGGGCCCTTTGAATCCGAACCCGAAGTTGGAAACTCCCACACGAGTGAGCCCGCTTCCTCGCGCAACTGCCCGTCGATCGAACCATTGTTCGAATTCGCGCGCTGCACTTCAACGGTCGTAACACCACTTGTCGCATCACCGAACGACTGAACGGTCTTGAGCGCGCCCTTGTACGCACTCACGTCAAGGGCACGCTCCAGCGACTCCGGCAGACGCGTCGCGTGAAGCTCGAGCCGTACGCGACCATCTGAAAGCGTGCTTATCGTTCGCTTCGGGGTCCCTACCAAATCAATGACAATACGATCGGTCGCTCCGACACGCTCAAACCGGACGTCGCGAACACTCGCCGCACCACTCACCCCGTCCTTCGTAACCGCCGCACCCTGTGGGTTCACAATGATCGAAAGCCGATTCCCCTCGGTTCGAAGCCGATACGACGCGCCCTTGCTCAAATGAACGGTGAGCCGAGTAACGCTACCCGCACTCGACTTGTACGCCTGCGTCAGCACACCTCCAACAACCCCCACCTTCTCCGTTAACGCGGCAGGAGCCCCTGCAACGTCCGCATTCTTCAGATCCACGAAGAGCCGCGTCCCATTATCGGCAGCTCGCACCGAATAACTCGGTGTCTCCGTGCCATCGATCTCGATCACCGCGCCGTCATTTGTATCTACAGAAGGCACAATTCGGACGTCACGAATATGATTTGCCCCCGAAGACGCAGCCATTACATCCGCGCCCATCAAAGACACCAAACTGGCAAATCCAAGGCAGAGGCGCCAAGCCGATTTCATCGCAGCTCCTTCATGCCGACGCTGGCACTCGCCAAAATCCTACGTTCGCCTACACACGTGGCCAACTTCTCCGCCTGACCATGGGTCAACAAAATCGAGGGAAGCCCAGGGCTCGCCCATTAGTCGAGCGGGATCGTTTGCTCGCCTTCCGGACGGAGCGGAATCACGCGCGTAGCCGGCAACACTCCCGGCTGGGCCGGGTCTTCCCGAATGAGGACCACGTCACCGTCGCGAATGCGATCAATTCGCCAGTTCAATTGATACTCAGGCCCTGAGTTCCCGACTCGCACGACGTCGGGGCGCCCCAAGTATTCACCGCGTCGCAGGATGTGTCCCTTGCCTCGTGGGTCGACGAACATCGCGCGTCCGCCATCGCCCGCTAACACGATCGCGATAAGTCTCAATTCGTCGATGCCCACCTGACGCAACTTGATCTCACGCTGGTTCGCGGTGGTCTTGGCACCGGGCTTATCGGTTGTGGAGAACGGACGGAAAGGATCACGATTGTGATCACTTTCAACAAAATCGTTTTCCGAAAGCTCAGGCGCCTTAATTACCGGTGGCGGCGCAAGAGTAGCACCCCCCGTGGGCGCACGCTGAGGAGGGGGCGGCAAGTTCGAGGAAGTCGAATCGTTTCCTCGATTGCTGCATCCGAGAAAAGCGAACGCAGTCGCGATGACAAGCGTTCTCATCGGGGCTTCCCTCCCGGAATTGGTGGTGGTGCAGGTGCGGTGGTGGGCGCGCCCGACGCAGCGGGTGCTGCCGCTTTCAATGTATGAAACGCCGTGGCAAGACACTTGCCCTTCAGTACCACTTCCTCGCCGCGCACACTCGGTTCGCCAAGCTCGATGTTCTCGACGTTGATGA
>JAHFDX010000719.1 GCA_023248785.1 Myxococcales bacterium | reverse complement strand
GCTGGTTTGGCTGGCGAGCACACCCGATTCATCGCGCGCGGATACTTCATACCGAAGGTTGACTTTCACATTTTTTAGCAAGTCGCTGAGCAACCGCTCTGGGATCGAAACCTGAGCAACAAGCACTTCTTGGCTCTCTGCCGGCATATCCGCAGCCGACCAATGCACGATGGCCCGCGGCGGATCCTCGAGACCTAAGACGCCTTCCACGGACGCGAGGTCCGTCGTTCCGCGATTGAGCCACATGAACCCGAGCATCGGAGCCTCGCGGGTTTTGCAATCTTTCCACTCCCCAAGGTCCGGATAGAGCGCTTTTGGAAACACTCCGATCTGGCGGTCGGTATCGGCGAGCCAATTGTTGATGAGCGTCGCTGGCCAACGGATCACGGGACTTGCTGTCAAGTCGGACTGTGCTCCCTCCGCCGGGTAACGCGCCCGCACGTACGCGTAGTCATGTGCTCCGAGAAGGGGCGTGCCCTGCATGGTCGAAAGCAATGCGCGATGATCTTCCGGCCATTCCGTGGTGTGCGACATGCCGAAGCCGTGCCCAAGCTCGTGTGCGACGCCTAACGCACGAGGGTAACTGGAAGACGTGGGATCGCGAAATTGATCGAAGCAATTCGTGTTGATCGAAATGTTAAAAAACTTCGCCTTCCCGCTCGCAGTTCCACCCCACGTTTCGTTGAATGGGCACGTGTTGAGTGTCCAATCCGTGCAGGCGATTTCGTTTTTTTTGTGACACGGAAACCCTTCGTAATCGGCTGCCAACGTATCTACGTAGTCAAGACGATTGACCGTGGGCTCAGAAGCGAAGAATTCTGCGGTGGTTCGATGCGCGTCTTCCGTGATTTGAATTCGGGCTTTCGTTGCGGCGATCGCGTTGTAGAAACCCGCGGCGTTCTCGATTTCGGTGCGCACGGACGAACCGACCGGAAAGTGGTCGCGGCACACAGCAAGAGTCACGTCGGGGTTTCCGAGCATCCAAAGACTGTGCATCGAGAACCTCATACCCGCCGCCACGGTGAGAGTGATCTTGTCGCTCGGCACTACAACGGGCTCGCCCGCATCGTACGCGCTCGGCGCAGGCTCACCCGCATCGGATGCCACTTCAGGTGACACGTTGGGGGCCGGCGTTCGGCACGCGCAAACCATGCCGAGTGAAAGAACGCCGACCGCAATCGCTCCCCCGCGCGCCATTAATAAGTCATTGTGGCGAAAGACGCCCCGTTCCGAAAGCCTCGAGTTTATGCATCGAGCGTCTTCACCATGTTTCGATGCTCGATGCCTATCTCCAAAAACGGCGCGCCCACGCATGCATATCCGAGGCGTTCGTAGAATCCGACCGCCGTTGCCCGCGCGTTAAGGTCGATGCACCGTATTCCAAGACGATGCGCATGAGTCTCAAGCTTTCGCACAAGAAGTCGCCCGACTCCGGCGCCTTGATGGGAGGGTCGAATCGCCATTTGATAGAGCTTTCCGTGCGTGCCGTCACGCGGATAAAACAGAACGCAACCAATTACATTTTCATTCTCAAGCGCGACAAAATGATGACTCTCCGATTCGTAAGGGAAGAACACCGTCTCGCGCGACATGCCGAGCGATTCACGAAGAACGAGCACACGCAGATCAACGGTGGGTCCGTAGAGCGGATGGGTCGTATCGATCGCAACGATCGACGGTGGCATCTCGTGCACATGGTACCGCTCATGGTCGTTCCTCGGCAGCCTTCCGGATCACTTCTTCAATTCTCCGCTTCACCGCCTCGGGGGCTTCGTCCGAAAGCCTAATCGTGGCTTGGCGAAGCAACACTGGGCTTTTCACAGGAGGCGCTCGTGGCGACGGTTCAAAGAACTATTTTTCGTGACGATGAACTTCGTTCACAGCGGCAATGTGTGTGCGGCGTGAGCACGTTAGAAAAAGGAGAGCCCCACGGCTCAGCCTAATGTCCTGTCATTTGCTGCCTCGCGTGTGCATGAGTTTTCAGTTGCGCACGCTCGCGTGGAATGCGGGCACGTTCTTCGCTTGGGAAGGCAGCGCCAGCGGGAGGGTCCTCGTCGGAGTCCGGCACGGCATTCGCGGTAGTCGCCGCCCAGCGCCAGGAGGACGAGATGTCCAAGTCAACATCGATCCACAGATTCGCTGCAGTGGGCGGACTGCTCTTGGTTGGCGTCGTGTCCTGCACGCGGTCATCCGGGAGTGAGTCGGAACGAACGAGCACGACGAAGGCACCCCTCAGCGTCGGGCGAGATCCGTGCGATCCCCAATGGTGGAGCGCGAACCATCCGCCCCTTGACGACGGAAATCCGTGCACCGTCGATTCATGCAATCCGAAAACTGGCGTCATCACGCATCGAGCCGTTTATGTCGACGACAACAACAAGTGCACCGTTGACGCCTGCAATCCGCAAACCGGCGAAATCACGCACACGGCCGTCAAGATCGACGACGGCGATGCATGCACAGTGGACCGGTG
>JAHFDX010000718.1 GCA_023248785.1 Myxococcales bacterium | reverse complement strand
CTCCCGAGGCGAGTCGTCGACGCAGCTTCGATACACAGCAGCGCCCCCTCAACGAAGATTACAGCAGTTTCAACAAATGTTGCTTGATCGTGGCTGCTGTTTCTTCGTCTGGCGCAACGTGTACGCTTCGCTCCCACGCTTCAATGGCCTTGTGACGAAAGCCTGCTTTTTCATAGAGAACCGCAAGATTCTTGAGCGCCGGGAAGTGCTTTGGGCTTAGGTCAACGGCTCGCTCGAGCGCTTGGATTCCTTCGTAAATAAGCCCCTTCTTTCCGTAGAGCAGGGCGAGGTGAAAGTGCAGGCGATATGCGAGTGGATCGAGATCGACGCCGCGCCTGAGGTGACCAATGGCCTCGTCGATGCGGCCGTCGCGGTAGGATGCGATGCCCTGCTCAAGTGCGTTCTCCGCGGCCGCGTTGATCTCTTCTCTGGGTTTGGCTTCCTGCGAGGCTTGTGCGCCAGCCGTCAGCGCGCGATCAATGGCGGCGATTGCGTCGCCAATGCGAAATGGTTTTTCGAGATACTCCTGGATGCCATAACCCGACTTGAGATCCTCGGCGATTCGCCAACCTCGATACACCGCACTGATCATCACAATGGGAATGTGACCGTACTTGGCGCTGTCTTTGATTCGCCGAGCAATGTCGAACCCGTGAAGTTCGGGGAGCATCGCATCCAGGATGATGAGATCGGGCATGTGCTCTTTCACAAGCCGGAGTGCTTGAAGGCCTCTACTGGCTTCGAGGACACGCAGGCCACGATCGGTAAGCAGCCGCACCAGCAACCGTCGAATGTCGTCTTCATCATCGACGATGAGAACGAGTTTGCTCGTGACGGCGGACGTACGTGTGGAATGTGCCCCGGTATCAATTGGAGCGCGTGAAATGATCGAAGCTTCCTCGATTTGGCCGAAGTCGGCCGTAGACATTTCTGCTTCCTCACCAGCGGCGGTCATTTGCGTGTCGAGAACAACAGCGGGACTATAAGATGGGGGCGCCTCCGGAACCGGAGATGCTGTCGTAGTCGCGGGCTTGATCCCAAGCTGGCGAAGCGTTTCCTTGGGGACGTTCGGGCCCACGTAGTAAGTTTCACCACGCTCGCGACCGTCGTATGCAAGCGCAGTGGCGCGCTCGAGCGTCCGCCTGAGCGAGACGTAAGGGAATACCTTTTTGCCAGTTACAAATTCGAGCTCGTCAATGACACGCTTGTCGCTCGGATCGCACATCGCAAGGAAGATGCGATCGCCGCGAACGAGTACGGGAAGAATGCTGTGGGACTCGGCAATGCTGCGGGGTACCACGTCGAGGTGGTCGAGCAAGATAGCCACTTGGCTCAAGTCGATCCCTGGAACCCCTTGTTGCTCGGAAAGAGCGCGCAGTGCTTCGAGTTCCGATACGAGGCCGCGTTCGATGAGATGTGACGCCAAAGGTGCAGGTTGCCCTACCGCGTTACCACGGCGCTGCTCTTCCAGTGCGGTGTTGAGCTCCTCTTGTTCTAGAAGCTTCCGCTGGAGCAGAATCGATCCCAAAGGACGCTTCTCGTCAACTGGCATGAACCTTCTGCAGGATATGGGAGCTTCGGTCTGGATGGAATAGGCTACTGAGCGTTCATTCGGTTCAATGAATCGCGCTGGAACGCCTCGAAACGTCCCTCCTCGATTGCCAGCCGCGCGTTGTTCGTGAGCTCGCCGTAATAGTAGAGGTTGTGTGCACTGATGAGGCGCAACGAGAGGATCTCGCCTGCCATAAACAAGTGCCGCAAGTACGCTCGGCTGAAGCCTCCCTCGCAGGCCATGCATCCACACTCGGGATCGAGCGGAAGAGCATCATCACGATAGCGAGCCTGCTTGATGACCACCTTGCCGTGCTGCGTAAGCGCCTGACCGTTGCGCGCATTGCGGGTGGGGAGCACGCAGTCGAACATGTCGATCCCAAACCCTATGGCGATGAGAAGGTCTTGGGGCGTTCCAACGCCCATCAAGTAGCGCGGCCTTTCGGGGTCGACGGTGTGCGCTACGAGGTCGAGTGTTTCGTACATTTTGGAGATCGGCTCACCCACCGAGAAACCGCCGAGGGCTAAGCCGTCGAACCCAGGGTCGAAAGAGGCGAGCTCGTCGATGTGAGCGCAACGAAGATCTGCGAAGCACGCGCCTTGAACAATGCCAAAGAGCGCTTGTCCGCGAGGTCTGGGGGTTTGGAGGGCGCGCTTCGCCCAACGCGTGGTGCGAGCGACGGCCTCTTCCACAACGGCTCGGGAGGACTCGCCGGGTGGGCACACGTCGAGTTGCATTTGAATATCGGCGCCGATGAGACCTTGGACGCGTACGGCCTCTTCGGGGGAGAGTGCGTGTTTTTGACCGTCGAGGTGCGACTGAAATATGTAACCGTCTTCGGTTAATTTGGTGCGTTCGGCGAGCGAAAAAGCCTGAAATCCGCCGGAATCTGTGAGTGTTGCAAAGGGCCATTTCGAAAATGCA
>JAHFDX010000717.1 GCA_023248785.1 Myxococcales bacterium | reverse complement strand
TTTCAGCGTCCACCTGTGTTTCGCGTGCCCGTTGCGCTTGGCAACGTACGTTTGTGCTAACGCATGCTATGAAGCGCGCGCCTTGCTCACAACGGACGACATTCCATTGCAGGTGGCGCGCGCGGTTGTCGCTGCGCCAGGCTTACTCATGACGCTCGATGCGCCGCAGATTTTTCCCGCGCAGCTTGCGGATATTGTAATCGACAAAGATACATTTTTCATCACCTCGTCCCCACGGGGCGAGTTGCAGCGCGCAGGTGTTTCGCTTTGGCGAATTCTTGAGGTCCGCGGATCGGTTGAATGGCTCTTTTGCGCTGCGTGTCGCATCGAGCCGTGGCCGGCGGGCCTCGTTGCGTCAACGGACGAGGCTTGTTGCCCTCAATGTGGGGCATCTGCAAGGCTCAACGTTCCCACGAACTCCAGTCAATGGGCGCCCTCGTGTCGACAAGAAGAGGGCTTGATGGACTGGGTGTCGCGCGGCCGCGCGAAGAAGGGTTCGCTTGTGTGGCTTCGTTCCGGTGCGTGGGGCCCGGCAGCCGAACGAGGATGTCGCATTGCGCAACATCGCACACACGTATCGGTCGCGCTTGGTGATGAAGCGAGTGCCACAGGTGAAGCGACACTCGGCATGTCAGGAAACGAGGAGCATGCGTCTTCGATGCTAGCCAAGGCGCGCATCGCTCTTCGCTGGGGTGCGCCCGCAGCGATTCCGATTGCGGTGGGTTCGGAGGTGCGTCTTGGTCACTCGTCGAGCAGAAGCCCAGGAGGAAGCTCGTCGCCCAACGCGTGAGTTACATCGACAGCGGCACGCGTGACCACGCGTTCGACGTATTCGATCCAGCGCACATCGGCCTTGACCTCGCGCAACTTCGTGGCCACCGTGCGCGCAACGCCCAACGAAATCGCCTGTTCCGGCGCTTTGGTCCGCCTTGCCATAAGTGCCGCAGCGATTTGCAGGCGTGGGTCGTCCCATCGTTCGCGCAGCAAATGACCGAGCCACTTTTCAACTTCGCTCGCTGAGATTAGCTCGGTATTTGATTCCGCTGGCATTCGCGTTCCGATCCTTCCGATAGCGATCCAAAGGCGTTCGTCGCGATCGGTCCACGTGCGTTCCAGCAGCCATCGTCCTAGCTGCATGCGCGCGCGCACATCGACGCGCTCGAGCGATGAAAGCAACTCTAAGAGCTCCGTGTCTGAAGACACGGGTCCCTTTTTCGGGCGCTTGAAACCGGCCTCGGGCGGAGCCAAGAACGGAACGAAGCTATCCATCAGTTGGCTCTGCTCGTTCGCGCCAAGACCAAGCGCAACGCGCCGCCATGCGATGAGAAACTGCTGCCATGGGCGCGCCTCTGTCGGAAATGCGAGTCGCTCGCCAAAGAGTGACACGAGCCGCAGAACGCGCATGTCGTCTCCCGGCACTCCCTTGCCTGGTCGAAGCGCATATCCTGCAAGCCACCAAAAGACACGCTCGTGATCCGCGGAACGGCGTCGCGCACCTGCAACGTCCGCCAACGAGTCGAAGAGCGCGCGGAGCGTTGCGACGTTCCACGATCGCCGTTCGCCGAGAATGTTCTCGAGGTCGCGTAAGAGATCCTTGGCCTCGCGACCGGTCGCCTCTTTTCGGGGCTTGCCAAATGTTGCACTCACGCGATCGAGGGCCACGGCAAGACGAGGATGCAATGATTGCGCGACGTTCGACGTTGCAGACGAAGGCGACGTCTCTTGCTCGCGAAGATCGAACCTGAGCGGTTCGGAGAGTGTTTGGCCGCGAGTGTGAACAAGACAATGCATGTCGAGTGTCCCCACATGCGACAAACTCGTCTCTATTGTAACATTAGCAGTTTCAATATTCCCGGGCGCCCGCTGCAACGTGGCCTGCATTCGAGCTACCGGCACGACTGCGGCGTCTTTCATTGAACGCAGCGTGCCCGGCGCATCCATGCGCGCATCATCTGCCGCGTACAGATCGAACCGAACCGGGGCGCCAAGCCGTGCTCGCAAACGCGGATCCGTCGCACGCGATATCACGCCCTCCGCCTGACCGCGCGCCACGAGGGCCAGCACGTGGTCGCTTCCCACGCCGACATAGTAGGTCCTGGCCGAGCCCACGCGTACGACCGTCTGCGCGCGAACAATTCGCTGGCCGGCAAGGGCAGCACCCACAGCGACTTGCGTATCAAAGGATGTGCCTTCGATGACGTGCGGCTTCTGACCAAACCAGGCTCCAAGTTGAGCAATGACACGCGCGCGAAGGGATTCTGCGAAGAACACGCTTCCGTTAAAGAGGACGGCATCGACCGAAGCATCATTGGGAAGATGGGTAGCTAAAAAACTCGCCAGATGTCTCGTAATAGCTGCATCTCGTTCGAACGGCAGGCCCACATGAGTAAGCGCCCCACGCCGGATGTCGGGCTGTGAGGTGCGCTCGACCCTAGGAAAAAAGCCATCGAGAAGAAGTCGCTCGGCGGCCTTTGTC
>JAHFDX010000716.1 GCA_023248785.1 Myxococcales bacterium | reverse complement strand
GCGGAGTGAAGCCGCGCCACGGCTGGCCGAAGCTCAGCGTTCCTATGCGCGCCGAGCTCGAGGACGCCTTCAACCAGAACGCACCCGAGCCATGCCCCTAAGGCCATCAGGTGTCCGAAAAGGAGAGGTCGCATGTGTGTCCTCGTCAGTTGTGCCCGCCGTTAGGGCGCACAAAGGAAATTAGCTCTTCATTGACCCGTTCGGGTGCCTTGTTTTGTACCCAATGGGTACCTCCGTCGATCCACACGGTGCGTGCGTGCGGCACGAGGTCAGTCGGTGGTTCGGCAATCTCATCGCCAAGAAACGCATCCGGGCGGCCCCACAGCACACGAACGGGGCACTGAATGGGGCGAATGACCTCTTTCTTCATAGATGGTGACCAGATCTTTCGAAACATCGCGCGGTAGTAGTTAACTCCACCTCGAAGGCCGCCTGCATTTCGAGCGGCCTCAATGAACCCCTCCACCTCCGCGGGAGGAAGAATTTTCGCAAATGTGCGCCGAAGACCACGGTAGTCGTCAGTCGCGAGAAGGCGCTCGGGAAGCCATGGAATCTGGAAGAAAAACATGTACCAGCTCTTTCTCATCTGGCGAGCGTTACGCAATCCGTCGGCCATACGCTTTGGGTGGGGACAGTTCATCACGACCAACTTCTTCACGACGTCCGGAAAACGCATCGCCACGTCCCAAGCAACGCCCCCACCCCAATCGTGCCCGACCACAACAGCCTGATCGCGACCAAGGGCGCGAATGAGCGCAGCCACGTCGCCAGATAGCTTCTCGATCGAATAGGCAGCGACACCCGCCGGCCTGTCGGAGAGATTGTATCCACGAAGATCCGGCGCGACCGCGTAGAAACCCGCGTCGGCCAGGGCGCGAAGCTGATGTTTCCACGCGCCCCAATATTCAGGAAACCCATGAAGCAACACAACGAGGTCGCCCTTCGGCGGACCATGCAACGCCGCGTGAAGGCGAACGCCAGATACGTCGAAGAAGCGATGGTGGAAACCGTCTTGGTCTATGCTGCTCATAGTGCCTGTTGGTACGCGAACGATGCCCGGCGCGCCAGAGACCTTCGAGGCCATGGGCTTTCGCGGGCGGGGGGACCCGGACGACGACGTGGGTCGTATCGCGGCCGAATATGCGGGCGGACTCATTGTCTGGCGGCCAGGAATCGCTCTTCGGGCGGTCCTTTCCGGGCGAATTAAACGCGAGGCGAAGCTTCACACGTTGGCAAGGCCGGCCGTGGGCGACTGGGTCCGCTTTGAGCGATCAGCAAACACGCTCGCCATCGTGTCGCTTTTGCCGCGCTCTTCGGAGCTCGTGCGGCGCGCGGCAGGAAGTGATCACAAAGAACAACTCATCGCCGCCAATGTGGATACCGCCTTCATCGTGAACGCGCTCGATGCTCCTTTGCGTGTTCGCCGTCTCGAGCGGTTCTGCCTCCTCGCGCGCGAAGGCCACGTGAAGCCCGTCGTATTGCTCTCGAAAGCAGACGTTGGGGCCGATGTGGCGAACGTACAAAAAGAAATCGCTCGCGTATTGCCAGATGTACCCACCTTCGCTGTGAGCGCGCGCACTGGTGACGGGATGGAAGCGCTTGAATCGTTTTTCGAAGGCCACCAAACTATCGCACTCATGGGCCTATCGGGCGCGGGCAAGTCGACACTCGTCAATCGTTGGATGGGCGAAGAGCGCCTCGCGACGTACGATGTGCGACGTGACTCCAAGGGGCGACATACCACCACGTCGCGAACCCTTCACGAGCGACCCGGTGGTGGCCTGCTCCTCGATATGCCCGGAGTGCGTGAGGTCGGGTTATGGATGAGCGAAGGGGATCTTGACGATCAATTCGACGACGTGCACACGTTCGCATTGCAGTGTCGTTTCAGTGACTGCCGTCATGAAACGGAACCAGGTTGCGCCGTCATCGACGCCCTAGCCCAGGGTACGCTCGATCGTGAGCGTTGGACGGTGTACCTGAATTTTCGTAACGAAGCGCGGAGGCGTGGTGGAAACATACCGAGTCGACGCACAACCAAGACGCGAGCACGTTAATGCTACCGCCGGACGGGGCTGAGATCTTGGCGAAGGAGATGCTCCCTTGTCATCATGGGTCCCTTGGCCGACAAGGTGCCCTCGGCACCTCGAAGACAAACGGCGGAGCTCCGGCCACCGCACGCTGTTCGTTTAGCCACACAACGACCTTGTGATGACGCGCGAGCCATTGCACAAGCCTTCGCTGAAAGGGCGCGTGCAAAAGTGACACACCGAGCGCGATTGCCACGATTCCAGGCCCCGGAAGCACCAACATGGCGACGCCCATCAAGACCAACGTGACGCCTGTGAGCAACTTCACCCAATCACGCCTTGCAAATCGATCTGGCTCACGAACAAAAAAATCAGGAGCAAGCGAGGCCAGTCGATGCGCGACGAAGCTGCTTGGCCAGAGCGTCATGGCCTTCTAAAGAGCAAATGG
>JAHFDX010000104.1:1321-9614 GCA_023248785.1 Myxococcales bacterium | reverse complement strand
GCATCAATCCCATAGGGGGCGAGCGCCATCTGGTGACCGAAATCCATACAGCCCACATGCAAAAAAGCGCGCTCCGTTGGCAGCCACTCGCAAGCACGTCGCAACAAGAACAGCATGCCCGAGGGGTTCTTCGGCTCGAACGATTCGCTTGCCGAGCAGGCAAACCCTCGCGAAATCCACGTCACCCCCTCGCTCAGGCACCATCCAAAGGCATCAAAAACACCTTCCGGGACAAAACATGGAGGTGGCGGCGTATCGAGCACAATTCGAACGACCGCCGATCGGGTCGATTCGATTGCAACATCGACGCTCACAGCCCGGCAAGGTAAGCTTTTCCCTCGGGTTCGCGCAATACATGCGACCTGGGAAACTTCGAATGGCATCCAAACATGTTCATCTGGTGATTCGAGGCCGAGTCACGGGGGTCTTTTTCCGAGCCACAGCGCAACGAGAAGCACGACGCCTGGGCATCACGGGATGGGTTCGAAACCGTAACGACGGCAACGTTGAGCTCGTAGCGGAAGGGGAAGAAGAAGCCGTCCGTGAAATGCTGCACTGGGCCCGCCACGGTCCTTCGGCCGCGCGAGTTGAACAGGTCGACGTGCGGTGGCGCGGGTACAGTGGCGAGTTCTGCGATTTTGCAATCGTCGAATAGGGACTAATGCAAAAGCGTTCCTTCGATGTGCATCCGGTCTCCTTCGCCTCGACCATTTTCCTCGTGACAGTGTTCGCCCGGGAGGCGCATGCGTTCACTCCACCCGCCAATGGCGTCGCCCATTTGGTCAATCAACTTGATAATTCGTCGTCTGAGACGCGCGCGCAAGCAGCCCGGTCTCTCTGCGCGCTCCAACGAAATCTGTTCGACGGCGCGGGCGACTACCTGGACGCCGCCCGAAAGGAACCAACCTCGAAGAAGCGCCACACAGTTCGGCCGGACCGCCGCGCGCTCGACAAGTGGGTCTCCCAATCGGGTCCGTGGTCACCCGAGGAACAAGCAGCCCTTGCGCGAGGTTGTTTACGGCGAAGCCTTGCGCACGACGGCTCGCTCGACACGGCCCGAATCCTTGCAGCAGACCTCGTGGCAGATTCAACTCCCTTAGGCGATGTCGACCTTGGGCAAACTCCGCCCGACGCGCTCGTCGCTGCAATCGTTGAAATCGAACGCGCAGCGAACAACCAAAGACGTGGGTGGGCCACCGTTTTTTTGGACTCAATGGGACGACGCACGCCAAGTGACGTGATCCAACTGAAGGACATCCCCGCAACGGTTGCGGTTGTGCGCGCGTACGGAAAAGCAAAGGCACTCGATGCGCTTCCCGTCGTGCTCTCGCTCATCTCGGCCGACAGCGACGACCTTCGCAAGGCCGCGCGCGACGCTGTGCGCGGATATAGCAGCGATGGCCTCTGGAAGACACGCGAAGCCTACTCCGCACTTACGTCACAATCGGCGGACGGCCTCGACGCGAACACGGTCGCGGACAAACTCTTCGAAGCAAGCGATCGCATCCGTCAACGCGAAGCCAACACGTTGATCGACGAAGCACTCATTATGTCGCGTTCAGGAAAACTACCAGAAGCCATCGCGCAACTTGATCGCGTTCTTGCTCGTTATCCAACACCCCCGCGCGCACCTGAAGTTGCTTCGCTCTACCTCACCCAAGCCGAGTTACTCGTAGCGACCGATCGCAATCTGGCTCGAAACGTGCTCGAACGCGCAAGACGCCTCGTCACAGACGACGCGTTTCAAAGACGCCTCGACGCACGCGTCGCGTTTCTGGATGCAGAAGAATCGTCGCGCATAAACGCGGAAGCCGGGCACGCGCTTTACGACCTTGCGTCACGGCTCGATCCCAGCTTCGCTGAGCCGCGGCAACGCTTGAACGCGATCGAAGAAGAATCGGAATCGCAGCGCCGCAAGTGGCAATGGGGCGGGCTGGGCGCACTCGCGGTGATCCTGTTTGGTGCGGTGGCGATTGTGGTGGTGCCGGGGCTTCGTAGAAAGCACGTAGCGGGGGTAAAGTAGCGTGCCTTCTTATCAAGAGATCTACGAGCACCATGCAGACCGCTACGACGAACTCGTTGACCGAGAAGATTGCGAAAACCATCTCGGTCAGTGGCTCGACGGAGCTCTTTCGTCTCCTCCTTCCCTTGTCGTTGAGCTCGGCTGCGGAACGGGGCGCCTTACACGAATGCTCGCTAAGCACGCGACGATCCTTCGCGCATACGACGGATATCCGCACATGATCGAACGCGCGCAGCAAGTTGCCGCGTTGCAAAATGTAACATACAAAGTTTCGGACAATGCATCCCTTCCCGAAGCGAAACACGTTGCCGATGCCATATTCGCCGGATGGACGATTGGGCATTTGACAGGCTTGTTTCCCAATGATTGGAAGTCCCGCGTGGAAGCCGTGTTAGACGGGATGGATCGCATCGCAAAAAACGATGCGCGCGTTGTGATCATCGAAACGTTGGGAACCTGCGTCGATGCACCGTCACCGCCGAACGAACGCCTTGGAGCAATGTATGAACTGCTTGAATCCCAGCGCGGATTTCGTTGTGACACGATCTCCACCGATTATGAATTTGAAAGCGCAACCGCTGCCGCGCGCATCATGGGGTTCTTCTTTGGCGAAGGCATGGCGGAACGCGTTCGCATGCGAGACACATCGCGGGTTCCTGAGTGGACGGGGATTTGGTGGCGCGCACATCGCACGTGATTTTCCCGTGTTCACCGAAATCGAGAGTAGCAGCGCCTTCGATGTCTTGCGAGTTCGCCTGGCCCGTGCACTTGGGCGACGCCATGGTCACCTTCATGGCCTTTGTCTGGAACACGAAGGGAGTCTCGCTCCCGGCGACAGCGGTCAGCGGCCAAGCTAACGCCGATGAGGGCACAGGCCGGCAACCAATCCCAAGTATTGGTTCTTCACGTCATTCTTCCCTTCAGGGTTAAGCGTTTAAGAGTTCTTCCAAGTCGTTGACGCGGCACAAACGAAAATATTCTGAGGGGCACCCTAAAGATCGCATTCCGGCACCATCACTGGAGCCGTGCGCACCTTTTCAACCCAGTCTGTAATCTCCTGGCCCGACACTTCGTCACGAATTGCCGGATGCGGGTCATCACGCCAAGCGGGCGACACCGACCCGAGTTGTTTTCCCGCTTCGTCGAACACCTCGATGGCAGAATCTGTCCAACCGCGAACTGAAATCAGCGCGACATGTCCGCGGACCTCGCAATCAGTCCCAATGGATTCGGTCACGCGACATCCGGCGAGCCCAAGGGCGACACAAGCGAACGCAAGGGTATGGCAGGGCAGACGCAAGAACTCTTCGACGTTAGCCACGGGTATCTCCCCCTGGTCTCGCCCCGTCGATTGGACACTCTGTGGCAAGCCCCAACGCTCGGCACACAATTTTCCCGTCTCACGCGCAAAATTCGAGTGAATGCCTTGCTGGAGTTGCTCTCCGCTCAAGCTTGCAGACAAAAGAAATATCGCGCGCCACGCCCCCACAAGAGGGAGTGACGCGCGCCAATGTGTAACAGTATTAGTTACCCTATTCCGCCTTCGCGCCCACAACTGTGGCTGCCGCGCCCTTCGCGCCAGTCGCACTCCGCGCTTCGTCGCCGACAAATTCGATGAGCGAGATGGGAGCATTGTCTCCCCTTCGCGGACCGAACTTGACGATGCGTGTGTAGCCACCCGGGCGGTCAGCGAAGCGCTTCGCGAGATCCACAAGCACCTTTTCGACAAGGTCGACCTTCTTCGGCACTCCGCCCTTTTCGATGCGCGTGCCAAAGCGTGGAAGATACGATGCCAGTTCCCGTTGAACCGCGAGACGCCGCGCACGATCGGTGTCCGACAGTTCGCCCTGCGCCGTGTATGCCGCGGTGCCGAGCCTTCGGGCCTTGGTGATCAGACGCTCCGCCACGCGACGAAGTTCCTTCGCTTTCGCGTCGGTCGTCTCGATGCGCTCGTGGAGGATGAGATTTGCCGCGAGATTTCGAAACATCGCGCGACGGTGACTTGTATCTCGGTCAAACTTTCGACCTGCATTCTTGTGACGCATAACGAAACCTCAGTTCTGTGCCTGCTGGGCCTTCCAGCGCTCGAGCATCTGGGGCCAATTGTCGATCTTCATGCCGAGCGACAAGCCCATGTTCGAAAGAATCTCTTTGATTTCCTTGAGGCTCTTGCGACCAAAGTTCTTCGTCTTGAGCATGTCTTGCTCACTACGCTGAACGAGTTCGCCGATGAGCGAGATGTTCGCGTTCTGCAAGCAATTCGCCGAGCGAACCGAAAGCTCAAGTTCGTCGACAGAGCGGAAGAGGTTCTCGTTCAGGGGCTCTTCTTCCCCGCCAGTAGGAGCGTATGCCGTTTCGTCGGTCTCCTCGAAGTTGATGAAGATCGACAGCTGCTCCTTCATGATCTTGGCAGCAAAGGCCGCCGCATCTTGAGGCTTCACGCTGCCATTTGTCCACACTTCGAGCGTGAGCTTGTCGTAGTCGGTGATCTGGCCAACGCGCGCGTTGGTCACCGTGTAATTGACCTTGCGTACGGGCGAGAACAGGGCGTCGATCGGGATCGTGCCGATCGCCATCGACTGCGTCTTGTTGCGCTCGGCGGGAACGTACCCGCGGCCGACGTTGACCGTGAGCTCCGCAACGAACGGACCCTTTTTGTCGAGCGTGCAGATGAGGTGGTCAGGATTCATGACCGAAAGGCCGTCGACAAGCTGAATGTCGCGCGCGCAAACTTGGCCAGGGCCTTCCTTCTCGATCCGTACGGTGTAGGTCTTCACCGTGGCCGAGCGAAGAACGACTTCCTTGAGATTGAGAATGACATCGGTCACGTCTTCAACAACGTCTGGTACCGTCGTGAATTCGTGGAGAGCGCCGTCGAGGCGGATCGCGGTGATCGCTGCGCCTTGGAGCGACGAAAGCAACACGCGACGAAGCGAGTTGCCAATCGTGATGCCAAAGCCGCGCTCGAGCGGTTCGCACGTGAACTTGCCGTAAAACTGCGTGAGCGTTTCCGGTTCGATTTGAATGCCGCGCGGACGAATCAAGTCGCGCCAATTTCGAGTCACAATGTTCATGCGGTGCTCTCCTTCAGGTGTTCACGCGGCGATCCCGACTTCTTCTTCGAACCCACTCTCCGAAGAAGTCCGTCGCCTGCCCGTGCAAAACTCAACGTGAGTAGTACTCGACCACGAGCTGCTCGCGAATAGGCGGCTCGTTCAATTCTTCGCGCACCGGTTCCGCTTTCACGGTGCCGGCAAAGTTCGCCTTGTCGAGCTCGAGCCACGACGCCATGGGGCGCTTATCAACGGCAGCGAGCGAGGCCACGACTTCCTTGATTTCGCGGCTCGACGTTTTCATCTCGATCTTGTCGCCAACCTTCACGAGCACGCTCGGAATGTTGACGCGCTTGCCGTTCACAAGAACGTGATTGTGGCGAACGAGCTGGCGCGCCTGCGATCGCGTGAATGCGAAGCCGAGGCGATGCACAACGTTATCGAGGCGGTTCTCCAAGATCTGCAACATCGCTTCGCCTGTTCGGCCACGACGGTGCGTCGCTTCGACGTAGTACTTTTGGAATTGACGCTCCACGAGACCGTACACGCGACGAACCTTCTGCTTCTCACGGAAACGAACTGCGTACTATGACAGCTTGATGCGCGCTTGGCCGTGCTGACCGGGCGGGTACGGGCGCCGGCTCGCCCTTCAAAAAGAGTTTGATGCCTTCACGGCGACACAACTTGCAAACTGGACCTGTGTAACGAGCCATCGTGATTCCTCTGGATTTCCAAAGCCGGTTTACGCTCGATGAGCTTCGTCCCGGACCGTTACGAAAATGCTTTGCTATTTCCTCCGCTAGACGCGGCGGCGCTTGGGGGGGCGGCAGCCGTTGTGTGGAACGGGTGTTACGTCGCGGATCAGCGTGACGCGGAAGCCGACAGCTTGGAGCGCACGAAGTGCTGATTCGCGACCCGCGCCGGGCCCCTTCACGAAGACAGCGACCGAGCGAACGCCGTGCTCCATCGCGCGGCGTGCAGCTTCTTCGGCGGCAAGTTGCGCCGCGAACGGCGTGCTCTTGCGCGACCCCTTGAAGCCCTTCGCACCCGCACTCGACCACGAGAGCGTGTTGCCGTTGACGTCGGTGATCGTGACCACCGTATTGTTGAAGGTGGACTGAATGTGCGCGATTCCGGTCGCGACATTCTTCTTGACCTTCTTTTTCGTTGCCTTCGGCGATCCTGCCGTTTTTGCCGTAGCCATCTCTTACTCCAAATCTTCCTACTTCAAACCTTCGGTCGTGCGCGCTGGAGCACGCCCTTGCGCGGACCCTTGCGGGTGCGCGCGTTGGTGTGGGTGCGCTGTCCGTTGACAGGTAGCCCTTTGCGATGACGAAGGCCACGGTAGCAACCGAGGTCCATCAACCGCTTGATATTCATTTGAACTTCCCGGCGCAGATCGCCCTCCACCTTGTATTCGGTTTCAAGGAGTTCGCGGATGCGCTTAATCTCGTTCTCAGTCAGTTCTTCGGTTCGCTTGTTCGCCGGAATTTGCGCGCGTGCACAAATCTCGAACGAAAGCTTCTGGCCCACGCCGTAGAGGTACGGCAGAGCATAGGCAATGTGCTTATGCCGTGGAAGGTCGACGCCTGCGATACGTGCCATGGCTGATTACCCCTGACGCTGCTTGTGGCGTGGATTCTCACAGATGATTCGAACGACGCCTTTACGCCGAACCACCTTGCACTTGTCGCAAACCTTTTTAATCGACGGTCGTACTTTCATGACACAAACTCACTCACTTAGGGAGGCACTCAATTCCCGAGTCACTTATGCCGGTACGTGATGCGACCCCGGCTTGGGTCATACGGGCTAACTTCAACGGTCACGCGATCGCCCGGCAGAATACGGATGTAGTACTGCCGCATGCGCCCGCTGATCGTGGCAAGGACCATGAGAGCGTTGTCGCACTTGACGCGAAACATCGCGTTGGGAAGTGCTTCTTGAACAACGCCGTCAAATTCAAGCTTGTCGCCCTTGCTTTCTTTTCTCTCTCGCCGATCGCCCATTCATACCCTCCCGAGCGCCGCGAGACACCGCTGTGTCACATCGGCTACATCGCCTACGCCGTTGACCCGACGCAGTAGTCCGAGACGCTCGTAATGAGGGAGTAGCTCCGACGTCATTGCCTGGTAGGTGGAAATGCGGCGGCGTACTACGTCCTCTTGGTCATCCACCCGGTGCTCTATGACAGCATCGGGAGGGGGCGGCTTATAACTTAAGTGGTAGATTTGTCCAGTGCGCTTGTCCGTTCGGCGCAAGACGGCCCGCTCAATCAGCAGGTTTTCTGGGACATCGAGCGCCACGACGCAGTCGAGCGCGAGGCCTCGTTTCGAGAGCATGGCGGAGAGTGCATCGGCCTGCGGTACGGTCCGCGGGAACCCGTCGAGAAGGAAGCCCTTCGCAGCATCGGGCTGCTGGGTCCGTTCTTCAATCAGGCCAATCACCACCGAATCGGGTACCAAACCGCCGGATTCCATGGCTTTCGTAATCTCTGGCGGTAGCCTTCCTTCGGACTTCGCTGCCCGAAGCATATCGCCGGTGGAGATTTGTGGGATCCCGAATTTGTCACAAAGGAACTTTGCTTGCGTTCCTTTCCCCGACCCTGGCGGACCCACAAAGACGATTCTCACGCCACCCTCCGGCCGCGCACACGCGATTTGGCGGTCCCGCCGACCGCGAGCCCATCGTAACTTTGCTTGGTCAATTTATCTTCGATTTGCCGAACCGTATCGAGGGCCACCCCCACAACAATCATGATCGAGGTGCCGCCCCATTGGAACGGAACCCGCAGGCCCTGACCTACGATGGTTGGGATCACGCAGACCGCGGCGACATACATGGCTCCGCCTGCCGTGATGCGCGTAAGCACGAAGTCGATGTATTCAGCTGTTTGTTTTCCCTGTCGAACGTTCGGTATGAACGCCTGCTGTTTCATCAGGTTGTCGGCGACGTCGACCGCTTGGAACGTCACCGCGGTGTAGAAAAAGCAGAAGAAGACAATCAACAAAATATAGATCGTGTTAAACACCCAGTCGCCGCGCTGCATGGCGTTCTGGAGTGCGTTCATTCCCGGCACGTTCCACTGGGCAAGTTGCTGCGGGAACGCAAGCATTGAGCTCGCAAAAATCGGCCCAATCGTGCCTGCGGTGTTGACGCGAAGCGGGAGGTGCGACGTTTGACCGCCGTAGACCCGGCGCCCGACTGTGCGCCTTGC
>JAHFDX010000104.1:0-1311 GCA_023248785.1 Myxococcales bacterium | reverse complement strand
GAATCTGTCGTTGGCCGCGTTCGAAGAACACGATGACGCCAATCGTGACGAGCACAAGAACAAAGACGGCCGCCAGGTTGAGCGGTTGAATCTGGCCCTTGTTTGTCTGGAAGTATTGAAACGTAACGTTTGGAATACCGTCGACGATGCCGGCGAAAATGAGCAGGGAGGTACCGTTCCCAATTCCGCGCTCGGTGATTTGTTCGCCGACCCACATCATCAAGGCCACGCCCGTGGTCATGGTGATCACGGTCATGACACGGAAGCCCCATCCGGGATGGAGCACCACGTTCTGAATGCCGTGCTCAAGTGACGAGTTCGACATGCCCTCGGCGCTTAATGCGGTACCGAGCGACTGGCCGAACGCGATGATCAATGCGAGGTAGCGCGTGTATTGATTGATCTTGCGGTAGCCCTGCTCGCCTTCCTTTCGGAGTTCGTCGAGGGGCTTGAACACCATCGTGAGCAACTGAAGAATAATACTCGCGCTGATGTACGGAATGATGCCGAGGGTGAAGACAGAGAGCTTTTCGAGCGCGCCTCCTCCGAACATGTTCAAGAAGCCGAGGACGCCGCCGCCGTTCTTCTTGACGTATTCCATCATCACCGAGCGGTCGACGCCCGGGATCGAGACGAAAACGCCGATGCGATACACTGCGAGCATTCCCAGCGTGAACAACACGCGCCGGCGCAGTTCTGGGACCTTGACAATGTTGGTCCAGCTGGAGAGAAGGCTCATTCGGTTCCTTGGTTAGTTCTCCGCAAGTGCGGAGGATTCCTCGACAACAACTGCCTTTCCGCCCGCGCGCTCGATCTTCTCGACCGCCGACTTGCTGAACGAGTGGGCCGAGACCGTAAGCTTCTTGGTCAACGTGCCGTTGCCTAGAATCTTTACGCGGTCAAACGCGCCCTTGATGATGCCGTGCTGACGGAGCGTGTTGACATCGATCGTGACCCCGGCGCTGAAACGCTCAAGCACGCTGACATTCACCTCGGCCACGATAGCTGGATTGCGTGCATTGAAGCCGCGCTTCGGAAGCCTTCGTTGCAATGGCGTCTGGCCACCTTCGAAATACGGCTTGAACGTGCCACGACGCGCGTATTGGCCCTTCTGGCCGCGACCTGCGGTTTTTCCGAGACCCGAACCAACGCCGCGTCCGAGGCGGGTCTTGGAACGGGTGGCACCTGCGGGCTTCGAGAGCTTGCTTAGAATATCAGCCATCAGACTCCTCCACGGAGACGAGATGAATCACTTTACGAATCGCGCCTCGAAACGAGGGCGTGTTGGCGACCACAACGCTGCTGCCTGGA
>JAHFDX010000715.1 GCA_023248785.1 Myxococcales bacterium | reverse complement strand
ATCGGAGGTGGGGACTTGGTGCGAAGAAGCCGCTTCAAGAGGCGTCGCACTTGCCGTCGGCGCCGGTTCTGGAGGGAGCGGCGGAACGGGAGGTTGAGCGGTTTCGCCACAACCTACGACCAGCGCGAAAAGCACCATGGACCGTCTCACACGTTTCATAAAAACCGTCCCTTTACGAACATCCAAATCGGAGTAAAAACACAACCAACCGACGGGCCTCAAATGGGCCAACCGTGGTGGCCGCGATTCAGCTTCTGCCGGTGTCGTTCCTGTATATAGCGTTTCGCTTCTCCCCGCACGATCGCCGATGCGTCGTTCTCAAAAAGCGAGAGCCGCGAAAGTTCGTCGGCGAAGTTTCGTTTCGCCAGCGCGTGGAGGACGGTCAGCCTTACGTTCTCATCTTGATTGCTTCGCAGCGCCCACAGTGCATCCCATGCCTTTGGATGCGCGCTCTCACCAAGCACCTGCGCTGCCGTTAGTCGCAGACCTTCAACCGCGAGCGCGTGCACGATCCCGGCAAGGGCTTCATCGGTAGTGAACTGGCTAAGAGGCCACACGGCGTTCGACTTTCGTGGGTTTGGCCTCCCCAAGACAAAACGAACCAGATACGGGACCACACGCACGTCGTGAACCATCGCCAATGCGGCCAACGCTTCGTTCGGCGCGCGATCGCCTTCGGAAAAGAGTTCCGCGCCGAGCGAATCGATTGCGATTCCAAGTTTCGTGGGCGAAGCGGGTTCAACGCGAATGTGCGCGCTCGCGCTCACGGGAACTCGCGCTTTTCCCTGGGAGTGCGGTGTCATCGATTCGCCGATTTCCAGCATCTTTTCCACAGCGAGTGCGAATTGGCCCGGATGTGGGAAATCGACCCAGTGCGCGATGAGCAGTCGCTTCTCGAACGGTTTGTCGCGTTGGATCGCATGCGGCGCGATGATGCCGCCAAACTGAGGTCCCGAATCGATCGGAGCGATCGAGCGTCCGTCGCCACCCACCGCAGTCACCGCAAAACTGTTCGCGCGTCCGAGTCGATTGCGATAATCGCCCCCGTCGAGCACCCAAAGAGGCTTGTCGCATATCGTCGCTACACGAAACGTTGTGAACACAGGTGCCCCTTGCACGATCGTCGACTTGTCAGGTGTGAACGTCGCTTCAATCGAGCAACCGTGAATCTGGGCCGATGTTTGCTCGGGCGCTGCAGCGTGATCGCTCGGGGTTGGCTTGATGTGTGGAGGCGAGCCGCAATGTATGAGACTGAAGGCGGTACCGATGATCACACAGACCGGACGCATTTCGGTTCGCATCAATCTATGACGGGCGTCATGCGAGAAAGTGTCGAGCTCATGCGTGGGCACTGCAGTCGGTGATGGAGTCGTGGGACGATCGGGGTCTACGCGGCGGTCGGTGCATCGCTTCGTGCACGGACGTGCGCTTCGGGATTTTGGTTGACGTTGGCGTGAACCGATAGTGGTCTCAACGAGGGCCACCGTGAACAGGTGAAGGTGGGGCGATGAAACGTGCAATTGTTCGTGCTGGGCTCTTGGTCTCGGGCATCCTATGGGCCATCGTGCCGAGGAGTGGGTGGGGGAAGGCTCACCCGGGCGACTCTTTCGGCCGCGTGCAAGATGTTGAAATGGTTGTTGCTGAGAGCTATGCGGATGACGCGCTGGCAGACACTGACTTCGACATTCGACTTCGACCGCTCGATCTCAATGAACCGAGCGCGTTCCCTCACGTCAAGACCGGCGATCCGGTGAAGGCGTTCTGGAAGTCTGGTCCCACCCCCCTTCTGGCAGCGATGCAGAGTTCACTCGTGGTTTGGACCCCCAAATCACCCGGTACTGAGACTGCGAAAATTCCGCGCCAGGTACTGCCATCTGAGTGGACGGCGTCGCGTCGTTTCCCCGTCGAGGCGTACAGTGACCAGTGTAAACAGTGCGCAGGTTCTGGCCCCGACGGTACGGCATGTTTCCCAGTCGAAGATTACTACGAAGCCAATCCGTGCCCGAAACTGTGGTCCTGCTCTGCGTGCATGCTCGACCTCGAACGTCTCGGGGGCGTGAGCACCATGGATCTTTGGACGAAAGCGGAAATTTTTGTGAACAACAAGGGGGCGGAAGCGGCAGATTACAACGAGACGCTTCTTGCCGCCATGCGAGGTATGCAAGTCCTCCCGGATTCGGTCAACTACATGGAAGGAAAAGTCCAACTCTGCTCGGAGCGGTCGCCCCAGGCGGACTCGAAGGGCAATTATTATTATGTCCCTGACTATCTACCTGCACAGCTCTGCGGGAAGCACGTGCTGATCTCTGGGGTCGCGACGCACGACAGTTCGCATGGTTACAAGCTCGAAATTCATCCCGTCAACTCGCTTGTGATTTCGCACGACAGGTTTGACCCTGGTGGGGACAAAAACTATTGGACTAATGCACCGCTGACGTACTCGGTCGGGGCGTTCATCGACGGCTCCACCTACGATGCGGC
>JAHFDX010000103.1:3948-9628 GCA_023248785.1 Myxococcales bacterium | reverse complement strand
CGTGACGGCCAGCGCATAGACAAGTAGTGCGATGAGCCAGAGTTTTGCGCGTCGCTGCATGTGCCATCCCCAATACGGAGCGAGCGGGGCCACGAAAAATGCGATGATTGCGCGATAACGCGGTGGCGTTTTTGCAAGTCCAAAAACGAGCGCGATGTGAGCTCCAAGCCACGTGAGCCAAGCAAGCGCGGCAACGAGGCGAACGGCGAGGCTCATGCGACGGTGCGCGGCTGTTGTGGACTGCGGAGCAATACGACCCAACGCTTCGCGCTGCCAACCAAGATTGAGACGATGCAGGCGAGCAAGAGCGTCGTGACAATCGTGTTAACCCATCCCGTGGTGCGTGTTGCCGCGTCGCGTGTCATCGGAAGGTAGATTGTGATCACGCTCCGTATGCCTGCGTAAAGCGTAGTCGAGCCGACGAATGCAAGCGGCCCGGCCGTAATCCATGCGTAAGCCGGCCTGTGTGCTTGCCGAAGTAGGATCGTTGTGCCGACGGCAAGAGCCGTGCTCGCAAGCAATTGGTTTGCAATTCCAAACATGGGCCAGATGGTCGAGATCGTGCCGGTAAGAATGAAGTAGGTAAAGCCCGCGACGATGATGAGCGTTGCGACGATTCCCCCGACGCGGCTCTTCGACTCACCCAACGATGGCGAGACGCGCCCAAGAAATTCTTGCATCAAGAAACGCCCGATGCGTGTTCCCGTGTCAATCGTCGTCAAGATGAAAAGTGCCTCGAACATGATGGCAAAGTGGTACCAATACGCGAGCAGCGTCCCCATTCCTGGCATACCTGAGAATACGCGCGCCATGCCGATCGCGAGCGACACACCTCCGCCGGTTCGCGCAGCGACCACTTCGCCCGCGCTCGCGGATAGAGAGGGAAGCTCTTTGACCGTAACGCCTAGGCGCGCAAAGTCGCTCTCATCCAGACTCGTTGCGTGGGGTGCGTTAGGGTCCGTGTGGTATCCGAGTGCGGAGAGCAAGCCATTCGATAATGCGAGCGCCCGCGAAGCAGGAAGGCTCTTGCTTGCTAGGGACGAGAGGGCGGCTCCTTGCGGAAGGCCGAGTAACTTTCGATCATTTGATGTTATAAATGGGGTCGCCTGATTCAGCTCGTCGACTGAATGCGCGAGCCCGATGCCCTTGGTTTCTTGGCTCGCGACGAGGGCGACCTTCGGATCGGTGTTGATGGCCACGTAGTCTTCCGGTGGCATCACACACGCTGCGATGAGTGCGGTGATGCCCACGAGCCCTTCGAAAAGCATGGCGCCGTAGCCGATAGGACGGCAATCACGCTCGCGATCGATCATCTTGGGCGTTGTGCCACTCGCAACAAGCGCGTGAAATCCGCTGATGGCTCCGCATGCAATCGTGATGAAAACGAAGGGGAAGAGGGGACCTTTGATGATCGGTCCGCCTCCGTTGACATACGGGGAGATGCCGGGCATGCGAATGGGTGGGGCGACCACAATCACCCCCACGATCAAGAGCGCAATGGTTCCGAGTTTGAGATAACTCGACAGATAGTCACGTGGGCAAAGTAAGAGCCACACGGGGAGTACGCTTGCGATGAATCCGTACGCGGCCATGGCGAGGGTAAGGGTGGTTTTCGAGAGCCGTAGGTAGTCGCCAAACGACGAATGAGCAACGAACTTCCCGGCGACGAGAGCTAGGAGCAACGCGACAACACCGAGCACGCTTGCCTCGCGGATGCCCCGTACGCTTCCTTTACGCACTCCGTAAATGTGCCCGCCCATGAGGAATGCGATGGGAATCGACATGCCCACGGTAAAAACGCCCCACGGACTTTCTGCGAGCGCGCCGACGACCACGTTACCAAGACCCGCAAGCGCAATCACCACGATGAACAGGATTGCAATCGAAGTAACAAGGCCGAGTGCGGGGCCGAGTTCCTCTCGCGCGATCTCGGCGAGTGAACGCCCACCACGCCGCACGCTGGCGACGAGAATCACAAAGTCGTGGACGGAGCCAGCGAGCACGACTCCAAATAAGATCCAGAAAAAACCTGGGTAAAATCCAAATTGTGCGGCGAGCACCGGGCCGATCAAAGGCCCCGCGCCGGTTATGGCGGCAAAATGATGGCCAAAAAGTACCCACCGATGGGTCGGGTGAAAGTTGTGCCCATCATTGAATAAGTGGGCCGGGGTCGTGCGCGCGTCGTCAAGGACGAGAACCTTCGTTGCAATGAACGCGGAGTAGTATCGATACGCAATCGCGAGGACGGCAAGAGCCCCAAGCATCCAATGGGCGGCGTTCACGAAGCAGTTCTAACAGGGACCATCGCGAATCTCACCAACGCTGTTACACTCGAGTTCGTGCGGAAAACGATCTCCCAGTCGTTCGCGTTGGTGCTTGGCGTAGGCATGGGCCTTTGGGCCGCCTTCCCCGTGGCACAAACACAGGCGAAAAGCACCTTCATCGATGTCTCCGAAATCAAAGAAGGCATGAAAGGGTACGGCCTCACTGTGTTCAAAGGAACGCGTCCCGAGCGTTTCGATGTCGAAGTGATCGGGGTCCTCCATAATTTCTTGCCGTCTCAAGACCTCATCTTGGTGAAGACGCCCCATGAGCGCCTAAACGTTACCAAAAATGTACAAGGCATGAGCGGCAGCCCCATTTTTCTGGATGGCCGCATTGCGGGTGCCTACGCCTACAGCTGGGCGCTCTTTCCAACAGAGCCAGTTGCGGGGGTCACGCCGATCAAGCCCATGGTGCACGAGTTGCATCGTCCCACGGCGCCAGGTTTCTTTCCTCTGGAGCAGACTTCAAAATCGCGTGCAAAGAAAGTCGCTCAATCGAACCTGGGAACAACCGGCTTCGAAGGTAACATTAATAGCTACGATCTGCAGGCCCACGCCGATCAGGTTAGGGCGCGTGTAGGACCGTCCATAAGCCACGGACAGGCAACCCCGGTGAGCACTCCTTTAATGGTGGCTGGCCTTACTCCTCGCGCCTTTGCCTCGATGCGCGAAATGCTCGAACCCATGGGCCTCGTTCCAACGCAAGGAGGAGGCGGGCAAGCGATCGCGACCGACGACGTCCCGACGCACTACGAAAATGGCGGAGCGCTTGGTGTTCAGCTCGCGACGGGCGACGTTTCGTTCATGGGGCTCGGCACGACCACCTACGCGGAAGGCACACGTGTAACGGGCTTTGGCCATCCGATGATGGGTTCGGGGGACGTAGCACTTCCAACGACCATAGGTCGCGTGCATTGGATTTATGCGAGCATTTCGCACTCGTCGAAAGTGGGTGAATCGGCGCGATCTCTCGGTGCGCTTGTTCAAGACAGGCAGAGCTGCGTTGTCGTCGACGAAACGAAGACGGCCCCCACGATACCTGTCAAGTTACGAATTACGGGGGTTAAAGAAGCTCCGAAAACCGAATGGAATATGACCATCGCAGAGGAGCGATATCTCGCACCGATGATCTTGTCGGCAACGGTTGCAAGTGCGATTGAAGCGACAGTCGGTGACAATCGCGACCTCACGTGGACTCTAAAATCCACGGTCTGGGTGCGTGGTCACGGCTCAACGACGACTGAAGATATCGGCGTGAGTCAAGGCGGCATGCTTGCGCAGCGCTACTACCTAATGATGCGCGCCTCACCGATTCGCGTGGTGGGCACGTTGCTTAACAACACATGGGAAGAAGTGCATGTCGACCGCGTCGAGATGACGCTTGATGTGAGGCGTGCGCTGGACATCGCTATCGTGAAGGCGGCCGAGCCGGTTGAACCTATCGTGAACCCTGGTTCGCGCGCCAGAGTACGGTTGAAGCTTCAGCGTGTTTATGGCGAAGAGGAGTCGCGCATCGTTGATGTGGTGGTCCCGGAAGAGCTTGCTGGACGCGACGTGGACATTGAAGTTGTTCCGGGATGGATGTCGCACCCCGAATCGGGACAGCCCGAATCGGTCGACGATTTGCTCGCACTCTTTTCGAAGCGAGTCGCATCTCCGAAAACGGCCGTCGTTCAGATTGTTCTGCCGGGCGGAGGGGTAGCGGCGAGGCAGCATGTAACGGGTCGCCTGCCGAGTTTTGCGCTTGACACACTAAAACCCTCAAACGTCGATCTTCCTCTGTCCGGCGTAACAACGTATGTGCGCAACATCGTGCCGACCGACGTATTTTTCGCTTCGTCAGCTCGCGTGCGCGTGAAGGTGCGGTCGTTGATCGAGAGTGGGCAGTAGGGACCTACTTCTCCAGATCGGAGCAGCAGCGAAACCCAATCTGATAAAAGTGGAACGTCTCTTCATGCGACGTGGTCATGGGCCTGCACCGCGTGCGGACCGGGCCCCAGTAGCCCCCCTTGAGCCCGCTCTTGAAGGGCTTTCCACTTTCGTTGATCACCCACTCATCCACATTCCCTGCCATGTCGTACGCACCAAACGGACTGATGCACGACGGGTGCGAGCCAATCGGCTCGCGTTGGTCGAGTTTTTTTAGTTCCTCGGTACGTCGTTTCGGATCCTCGTACGCGTCGAAGTCCACCTTGCGCCACACCTTATCGATGTTGCAGGCGTCGGCATTGCGTGTGAAGCCGTACGGGTATGGCCAGCGTTCGTTGCCTTCGCACGCGAGTGTCCACTCGCGATCAATGCATAGGCGCTTGCCCTGCGATTCGCAGTTCTTTTTCGCGTAGTGCCAGTCGATCGCCACGAGCGGAAGCTCGCCCTTCTGGTTCGGCCACTCGTAGCGATCGATGCAGAAGTGTTCACGAATGAGTTTTCCGAGGCATGCGGGCGTTGGAGAAAACTCCGCGCATTGCAGTTTAGTTTTTGCTTGAGGATCAAGCCACCTCAGGCACTGCTGCGAAAGCCCTGCGCAGTAGTTGCCTTCCACCTCGACCATATCGCGCTTGCACCGTGGCGCCGTTTTGCGGATATGGGCAGGGGCGAGTGTCACGGTGGTCTTCAGCACTTGGGCCTCCGCGATCGTAGGGGTCAATAACCCCACGATCCAGAAGATGCTTGCGCACCTGGTCGAGCCCATCATCAATGCGTCCTTCACCTACGTCCGCGACATTGCCCTAGTCACGTTTGTATCGTACAGCGGACGTCGTGAATCTTCGCGCCTGTTTCGTCTCCTCCGCACTCCTTTTCGCGTGCTCACGTTCCGCAAATACCACCGCGACCTCGAACGACGTGGGAAGTGCAACCATGGCTCCCTCCGTTGCAGCGCCGCCCTCTGCCGTACCGATCCCTAACGACGCGGAAGTTCCAAAGGTAGTGATGAGCGATTCGGGTGCGCCCACTGATGCATGCCCAGCCGACATGTTGCTTGTTGAGGGAGACTATTGCACGCAAGTCGAACAGCACTGCAAAGGTGGCAAGAGTTGGTATGCAAAGTGGAACGACAAGACGATCTGCCTCGAGTTTGAACCGCCCACCAAGTGCGTTGGATCAAAATTGCACAAGCGTTTTTGCATCGACAAGTACGAGTGGCCCAATCGCGAAGGGGAACGTCCTCGGGTGATGAACAACTTCCCTCAGGCGCAACACCTCTGCGCCGAACAGGGAAGGCGCATGTGTACCGAGACCGAGTGGACGTTCGCGTGCGAGGGCCCCGAAATGAAGCCGTACCCATACGGCTACTCTCGCGACCCCTCGATTTGTCGGGGTGACCAGCAAGGGGTGGAGCCCGCGGCGGAGGGAAA
>JAHFDX010000103.1:0-3938 GCA_023248785.1 Myxococcales bacterium | reverse complement strand
ACGAAAAGGGAGTGCCATTTTTCAAGTTTGCCTCGAGAGATAAGGATGTGGCACTGCCCGAAATCGAGCGCCTTTGGCAGGGCGTGCCGAGCGGCTCGCAACCGAAGTGTGTCAGCGACTTCGGCGTGTACGACATGCCCGGGAATGCGGATGAGCTAGCCGCATCCGAATGGCCGAGGGCGAAGTATGACAACGTGACAACCGGCGGGCCGTGGCGCCTGGGCGTTCGAAATCAGTGTAGGCCGAAGATTTACACGCACAACGAAGGCTTCGCTTACTACTACCTGAGCTTTCGTTGTTGCGCCGAGCCCGACGGCAAACCGAGCGATCCGCGTGCTCCTCGCCAAATCAAACGTAACGACAAGTGGAACGGCGGGCAGTCTCCCGTACGCGACTCGTGGAAGGATCCGACCAAGCGTGGGTAACACGGTTTGCTTTCCGTGCAATATTTGGGTTAACGGACGATGACGATGGGGATTCGCCAGAGAACGCGCATTTGGGGAGCTGTCTCGTTGACGCTCGCCTTTGGGTGGGCCTTCGTCTCGGCCACGCAAGCCGTCGCAAAGCCGGGGGGCTCGTCCACCACGCGCACAACGAAAAAGCCAAAAAAGCCGTCAGCGAAGAAAAAAGCAACCAAGAAGGTTACGAAAAAGTCGACCCGCAAGAGTCAAAAAGTTGCAAGGAAGCCGTCGACTACGCGCCACCGTCGGCTGGCGTTTGCGAGTGGCTACAACCCTCCGCCGCGCGAGTTTCACGTCAACGAAGGCGATCTTCCCGCGCCGGTTGCGAACGCCACGTGTCCGGCCGAAATGGCGAATATCGAAAATCGCTACTGCGTCGACCGCTGGGAGGGTTCGCTTGTAGAAGTGACTGGTGACAAGTCCGAACAGCTTTGGTCGCCATTTGAAACCCTGCCTGACGGAGTCTTCGTCAAGGCCGTGAGTAAGGCGAATGTGCACCCACAAGGTTACATTAGTGGGGCACAGGCCCAGGCTGCGTGTGACGCCGCGGGCAAGCGTCTTTGCAGCCCGTTGGAATGGCGCAAGGCATGCGGTGGTTCGCGGGGGGTTCAGTGGAGCTATGCGGGTCAACGCGAGCCCGATCGCTGCAACGATCGGGGCAAGAGCCCGATGCTTCATTTTTATCCGCAAGTGAACGTGAGCTGGAAACTCGTTGGCATGCTGGAGATGAACGATCCTCAACTAAACCAGATGGAGGGGGCGCTCGCGAAGACAGGCCAGTTCGAGGAGTGCATGAACGACTACGGCGTCCACGACATGGTAGGCAATCTTCACGAGTGGACAAGCGATCCGAACGGCACGTTCCAGGGCGGCTACTATCTCGATACGCACATCAACGGCGACGGCTGCGGCTATCGAACCACCGCGCACGAGTTCACCTACCACGATTACTCGACCGGCTTTCGCTGTTGCAAGGACGCGGAAGAAGGCAGCGAAGACGCAACGGATTTCGAGTCCGACGCAGGCGCTAGCTCGGGCGACGAGTAGCTATCATTGTTACATTTTACGAAGAGACTTTTCGCCGGCTTGTAGTGCCATGAGCTGTTGCATCGTTCGATCCATTCCTTGGGGCGATCCATCGAGGAACAAAATGTTCCCAGGTGCATGTTCGGACATATGGCGAATCGATTCGGTCCACATCTGGAAGAGAATGAATGACGTGCTCATGCCCGCCGCTTCCATCTCTTTCGCTGCCAGACTCATCCCGCGACCCGCGGCCTCACGGAAAAGTGCAATGCCTTCGCCGCGCAGACGCTGAGCTTCGCGCTCTGCTTCGGCTGCAATGCGAATGGCATTGCCCTCCGCTTCGGCCTGCCTCGTCTTGGTGATGAGAAGTGCGCGCCCTTCGTTCTCGGCAGCCGATAGCGCATTCTGTGAAGCGACTACGCGCGCCATTGATTCCATGACCGGCGAGTCAAACACAATGTCGTTCATCTGCAGATCGATCAGGTGATAGCCCCACGCTTCAAGGTGTTCGTCGAGGTGCTCCTTGACAGACGTGACGATCTCGCCTCGCAAAATCAAGATCTCCGGCTGACGTTTGGTTGCCACGAAGCTGCGGACCGCACCCTCTACGGTGCGCACCATGGCCTGCGCAAAGTTTGTCTCGTTGATGAATTTGAACGCAACGTTGAGGATGGTCTCTTCGCGCTGATCGATGACTGAATAGAGCAACATCGCCTTGAAGTAGACGTTGGCCTGGTCGATCGTGATCGCTTGAAATGACAGCTCCATCGATCGGTTCTGAACCGAGATCGTTCGTTGAATGCGCTCGACGAGTGGGATCAAGAGATTCAGGCCCGGATAGAGAATCCGCCGGTATTTACCGAACATCGTAACCACAGCCACGTTGCCCTGCGCCACGGATCGAAAGCCCGCAAAGAGCAGGACGAGGACAAACACGATGATGAAAAAGAAGAACGCACCCACGAAGAACTCCACGACTCACCTCCGAACAGGACGGCGATGATAAGCGCGCCACGTGCAAATGAGCAGCCCTCTGATTAATCTCCCGGCCAACTACGGCTAACTACGGCGTGGGGTCTTTGCAGCAGCGAAAGCCGGTTTCGTAGTAACGAAAGGAAGGTTCGTGTGCCCAGTTCGTCCCACGGCACGTCTGCCACGGCTTTGCCCAGTGGCCACCCATCATCACCACGGGCCATCGATAGCGTCGATTCGCGCGTACCCATTCTTCCGCATTGCCCACCATATCGAGGGGATATCCAGGTTCTGCACGACACCCAGGACGTGAGCCCGCCGCTTCGCCTTGCCACAATCGCTCGGCTTCACGTTTCGCAAGCTCGCCGCCCGCAGCAATGAACGAATTGTTCACTGTCTTCCATGGCTTTGTCATGTTGCACGTTTCGTCCACGCGCCAGCCGTAGCCGTGGGGCCTTCGTGCGTCGCCTTCACACGCTGTTTCCCATTCGTACTCGGTGCAGAGACGTTTTCCGTTTGCTTTGCACCACGCTTCGCCATCTTCGGCAGATTGCATCACGAGAGGCGGTTCCCCTTCTCGATTTGGTGCTTCGTATCGATCCACGCACGCTGAGATCGGGTGTGTCGCACCTTCAACGCGCAGGTTGCCTTCTTCGTATGCGGAGCAGAGCCCCCACTTGGTGGCAGTGCACTTGTAGCGGATGCCTTCGGGATGTGTCCCCTTCACGTGAACCATGTCACGCGGGCAGTGCTCCTTCGTTGCTGCGGGGGCGGTCTGCACTGCCAGCAAGATCTCGAGGATGAACGAAGGTGCCACTCAAGAAATGTAGTACGCGCGCGTTCTCCACGCGAATTCGTGCGGATTTTCCCCGTAGCTCTTGCGTACACTCGATTGCATGCAGCGCGTCTATGTCGTCGAGGAAGGGACGCCGAAAGGCGATGCGGAACTCTTCGATCGTCTCGACGAACATTTGGCCATTCGTTTTCGACGTGTGTGGCCGATAGACGTTTGCGATGCGTATGCGCGGGGGGTCTATGAAGGGCGTGCGGCATGGACGCCGAACTTCGGCGGGATTCAGTTCACGCTCGGGCGCGCGTGGTACACCCATCTCGAAGAAGATCGCGCGGACGAATACTTCGCCCATGCCGCGGAGTCTGACGCGACGGTGGAGCGCTATGTTCCCCGATTGCAATCGAACATGCGCAATGTTCTGCAAAGGATTCTCGGCGCTCCGGTGCATCCACGAAGTGCATGGTGTGGCCCAGGCGTTCACATTTTTCCGGCGGGTGAGTGGGTCGCGCGGAACGGAGGCGAAGTGCACTTTGACAACGAAGGGTTACAGACCGAGCAACTTGCATCGCGCTGCCCCGCCTTCACTGTGGTCCTCATGCTTCAGCCGCCGGAAACGGGCGGTGGTCTTCGCGTGTGGGATCGGATGTTCGACGGTGATTTGTATCCGAAGCCGACGCCGGATCTCA
>JAHFDX010000714.1 GCA_023248785.1 Myxococcales bacterium | reverse complement strand
GCGCGTGAATGAGCCTCTGCCAATCTTGCGTACTCTCATAGATCCATTCGAGAACGTTCGCCGCCGTCAGAGGCTCGCGATCGCCATCCTTCAACGCCTCAAGTGCGCTCAAGGTGATCTCGTGTGTCGGAAGGGCCTGGAGGATCTCTCGATAGATCTCGATCGCCCTCGAGACGTCCGAAAGGTGCGCTTCATAGAGCTTGGCCGTGCGGAATTGAAAGTGTGCGCCCTCTTCGGTTGACTGAGCCATCTCGGTTTCGCGCGTCAAAATGCTGAGTAGCTCTTCGTGCTGCCCGGACTGCTCGAAGAGCTGATCGAGCTTTACGAGCGCATGCCGATCGTCTGGGTCGAGTTCGAGCACGCGCTGATATGTCTCGATGGCCTTTGACACATCGTGTAGCTGCAGCTCGTACAAGTCACCAACGTCGTAAAGCAGACCCTTTTTGGTCTCAACGTCACCACTCAACTCGATCTTCTTGAAGTAGAACTCCAATAGGTCGGCATACGAACCAAGCGCTCGCAAATTGCGAATGAGCGCATCGAGCGCGCGTGCATCCTCGGCGTCGATCTCATGAACCTGGCGATAAACCGAAACAGCCGCATTTTGCCGGTTTAGCACCTCTTCTTCGATGGCTGCGGCTTGGAAGAGCGCGACTTTCTTATCCTCGAGATCGGAAACGATGTTCGCGCGCGTCTGAAGAATGCGCGACAAGTCTTCGTAGCGATCCGCAGCACGATACAATCGCTCGAGCGCATCTACCGAAGGAACATGTGTCGGGTCGAGTTCAAGCACGCGCCCGTGAAGCGCAATGGCAAGACTGGCTTCGCCGAGTTCGAACTCGCGAACTCGAGCAGCAATCGCGAGAAGCGAACTGGCCACGGTGGCATCCCCCTGATCCTTAGCGATGCGCTCGTACGTCGATGCGAGATCTGCGTAGCGACCCGATGCGCGCGCAAGGCGCTCGAGCTCCTGTTGCGACATTTCATTCGTCGGCTCGAACTCGATCGCACGCGCGATCGTTTCAAACGCTGCCCCTGGTTCGGCAAGCGCATCTTCATAAAGCCGCGCAACCTGTTGAAGAAGCTCCACCTTGCGCGTGGGCTCATCGGCATGCTTCGCCTGAATTTCATGGACTTTGATGAGCTTATTCGACTCACCAAGTTGCCTGTAAAGCGGCTCAAGCAAATCGGCAACGACGAGCTCGAACTTGGGCTTGGACCCCAAAGTTTCCAGTCGAGAAATCGCTTCTGAGTGCGCGGGCTCGCGCTCGAGGACCGCTCGGTACAGTTCAATGGCCTCCTCCGCCTGGCCGAGCTCCGTCTCACGAACACGCGCAAGCCGCATCAACAGTGATTTTGAGGGCTCATCGTCTGACACCGTCGCCAATTGCGCTTCAAGATTCGACGCGAGGTCCGCCCAGCGTTGCTCGCGCGTGAAAATCCGATCGAGCGCCGCCAGCGCGGTACCGTGTGAGGGGTTACTTTCGAGAATGCGTCGATACGCTGCAACCGCGTCATCTACACGACGCAGGCGCTCGTCGTACAACGTTGCAATTTCGGCAAGCAGCGCGAAGCGGCGATCGGGTTCAAACGTTTGCTCGACACGCTTGCCGAGAACGTCGACCAAGTCGCTGTGACGTTCAAGCCGTGCGTACAAAAGTTCCAGGGCCGTGAGTGCGTCTTCGTCCGTTTCATCGAGTCCAAGCATGGCTCGGTAATCGGCGATGGCTGCGTCAAATTGAGATAGCCGCTCCCTCAAACGCGCGGCGCGATGCAGAAAATCCCGCCTTCGCGCGGCATCGGCAACCTTTAAACCAAGGTCTTCATAAAGGGTAACTAGCTGCTCCTCGGCGCCGGAATGTTCAACGATCGTTTCAAGCTCGTCGCGCACGTCATCGCGCAGTGCATCCGCTGCAAGAGCACGCGCAAGCGCGCTAAACGCCACCTCCAGTTTACCAAGCTGTTGTGCCGCAACTCGCGCCAACTTCACAAAATACTCAATCGAGCGCGCCGAATCGTCGTCCTTGGTGGCGAGAATCTCGAGCACGCGCGCGAGGGACGGCCAATCGGCACGCGCTTCGTACACCGGCTCAAGAACCCGAGCTGCAATGAGAGCAAGAGCGCCCTGCGACAACAGTGCTTCGAGCGCCACGCGCGCGCCCTCATGATTCGGATCCACGTCAACGATTTCGCGATACACTTCAATCGCTTCAGCGGACTCTCCAAGTGCGGTCGAAAGCACGGTTGCGAGACGAAACTTGAGTTCGCCAACAGAATTCGCGTCGGTCGCAAGCTCAATGCGGCGCCGAAGAATGTCGGCGTGCTTCTTGTGCTCACCGCGTGCGCCGTACAAACGATCAAGGGCCGTGAGTGCCTCGAGGTGACTCGGCTCTTCCTCGATAACCTCGGCGTAAATTGAGATCGCCTTTTTTACGTCATCAAGATCCGTCTCATAGAGCTTGGCAATGAGTAGTTGTGTCGTGC
>JAHFDX010000102.1 GCA_023248785.1 Myxococcales bacterium | reverse complement strand
TCGAGAATGACATCGACCCCATTTCCATTGGTGCGTTCAATCACGCGGTCGGCAAAGGTGCCATCGCTCACAACGAGCGTGCCGTCTCCCACCTTCTCGCTCTTGCTCGAGCTGCGTGTCGTTCCGATGGATGCGGCTCCAATGGCGCGCGCAATTTGAATGGCTGCCGTCCCAACGCCACTTGCGACGGCGTGCACAAGGACTGTTTCGCCCTCGAGAAGATGAGCTTGCGAAACGAGTGCATCATGCGCGGTGATGAACGCTTCGGGCATCGCGCCGGCAACGTCTAGCGAGAGGTTGTCCGGGACGCGAGCGAGCATGCGCTCATGCGTGACCATGAACTCTGCGTACGTTCCGCCTCCTGCGATCCCAAACACGCGATCGTCAACACACCACGCACGCACGTCGCTTCCGAGTGCATCCACGGTGCCAGCAAACTCGAGTCCCAAGATGTCGGGTGGCGCATCCGGAGGAGCTGGATAATTTCCATGCAGCTGCAGTAAGTCAGCACGATTCACGGCCGTCGATGAAATGCGAACGCGAACTTCATGCGCGCGCGGTTCAGGCATTGGCACGTCCAAAAGCGTGAGTACCTCGGGACCGCCGACTCCTTTCATGACCATCGCTTTCATGCGCACGACTCTACCCTTTGTGCACTGCGAGATCGGAGCGATAAGGGGAAGGTGCCCGTGGCCGTCGTTCATCGACCTGTAGTCCGTCAGTTCCGGATGAAATATGCCCACCAAGCCGTGCGTCACGTTCGCGCAGGCGGTCACGCGGTTGTATGGGAGACGGACGCACGCGCGTGGATGGTTGTTCCGCAACCGGATCCGGCAAACGTGTCGGACCTTGGGTACTGGTCAATCTTAGATCTTGGGCGACAGCGGTATCGTATCGCTAAGGTAGGGCCCTTTCGCGGTCTTGCGGTCGCACGCATTCCACGTGGCAACGAGTGGATTGGCCGTCGTCGTGCCGAGCGTGATTCCATTTGGCCAGGGCCTATGCGGAGCGTCCGTTTCGACTGTCTTACGTGCGGCGCATGCTGTCGTTCGAATGAAGTGATTCTCGAACGAGAGGACGTTAATCGGTTTAAGAAATCAGGTCGCGATGACTTGCTGAAACGCCCGCTCGTTCGCAAAGGCGCGAACGGGAAAATAACTCTCGCGTTGTTACGAAATAAGGATTGCCGGCATATGGGTTCAGACAATCGCTGTGGCATCTACGAGATTCGCCCCAATGCATGCCGCCACTTTCCCGTAGGAAGTGAGTGTTGCCTGTTCGCCCGTGAGGAGGAACTCGGTGTTCATGATGGGGTTGTGGGCGGCGAACACCCGCTCAAAAGGGAATAATTGTCCGCATGGTCCACGCCAGCACAGTTACAAATAGCGCCAGAAAAAATGCGGTAATGCATCCCGACAGCTGAACGCCTTTGACGAATTTTGAAGCAACGTAGAACAAGATCGCATTGCCAAGGATCGAGCCCGAGCCCGCCGCGAGGAGCACGGCGCCAAACGACGCCCGACCAAAGAAATGCCAGAACACCGCGTTCAGAATCGATGCAAACAAAACGAACACAAGCGCATCGCGCAAACGCTCCACTTTCACTCCTGGCATCACGAGCCCCACAAGGAAGAGGCTCAGGGCTTGGGTGGCCCAGGTGATGAGCGCACGGAGTATTGGATCGGCGGTGTGTTGAGGTGGGGCAATGGGGCTCATCGCTCGTCCTCTGCGATGACGATGAGGCGGTCGTCGGTGGTGAAAGGAAATTTCTCGGTCTTATTTCGGGGATTCAAGACAATGCCGTATGCCTTTGATGGATCACGTTCGAGTGCTTTTTGAGCATAGCCGATTGCGATTTCACCGCGCGCGCGTGCGCGTCCCATGAGATCTGCGAACGTTACTTGCTCGTCGTGCTGGATGTATTTGTCGCCTGCTTTCAAATAGATCTCGGACCCCTCTGCGCTGCACAGATCGTCCCAGAGGCCTGAGAGATCGCGATTCTCCGACACTTGGGCAAGAAGGCCGCTGACGAGCTCGTCAGACACGACGAAGTCTGTGACATCCGCGACGGCGGCGAGTTCCTTGGTCTTCGGATTTCGAATCTCCGAAATGATCCGCGGGTTCCTGGAAGCCAGGCTTCTGACGAGGAGCACGCTCATGAGAGTGCGTGCGTCGGTGTCATCGGCGTTGTGTGGGATGGATGCGTCGGCAAGCACGATGGCGGAATCGAAGCCGAGCGCGCAAACCGGCAACAAATCACTTTTTGCGGTGGGGTCGCCCTGAACAATGGTGACGGTTAGGTTGGCAAGGGAGGGAATGACGCGGGAAAGGCCACGAATGGCGACTTCGCGTTCAAGCTGGCTGAGGATGGTCACGCGTGTGCTGGGTGCGACGTACTGGTCGAGTTCGCTCAACATAAGAGGCAGCTGGTCGTGAAACCCGAGGACGAAGATGTGCTCAGGCGCATGTTCGGCTCGGACGAGCGAGCCGCGCGGAAGAGTGATCGAGATGGGAAGCGCCTTCGGTGAAATAACGACCGAGTCGTCTTCCAGCAGGATCGCGATTCTATCGTTTGGCCCAACTATGGTGTCGTCCGATGGATTGAGTACGACCGCGTGCACTTGGCCAGTTTGTCGTGCAGCGGGCGCGTATCCGACGACGATCCCTTGCGAAACTTGCGACCAGATTTCCCCGAATGATTTCCCTGCCATGTTGGCGGGCGGGGGCAACAGATAAAACTCGTCGCCGTCGAAACTCAGCAGCATCGAATACACTTGGGCGAGCCCGGTTTGGCGCGCCGTCTGAACCAAGAGACGCCCCAAAAAATCGCGCGCCACGACGACTTCGATGTGATTTGTATCAATCGAAGTGACAACATCTTTGTGCTCCAAATCGAGCAATTCGGCAGCGATGTGCCCGCGAAGACGCGTTCCAAGACCGCGCGTCAACGCGAGCACGGTCTTGACGACACGCACGTCGCCTTGGCTTGCGCTGCCGTCGTCGGACAACACGATGATGCTTCGTGCATCTTGAGCGCGCACATTCAGCAAATCATGGGGCGAAAATGCCGAGCCGTGCCGAACAACAATACGCGTCGTGCGCAACTTCGGCGCACCAAAATGCTCGAGCAAGCTGTCGACGACCTCTTCCTTGTCGCGCTCTGACAGGATCACAATGCAGCTGTCGCCTCGACTCTCGTTCGCTTCGGCAAGTTCTTTGATGATCGAAACCGCCTTGTCGTTGAAACCGAGAATGAGCGTGTGATCATGCTCAACAACCAGACTCTTACCCTTTCGAAGGTCGGCGATCTTCGCCTGCACCGAGTCAGAGACGAAACCGAGGAGCAACGCGAACAGCACGACTCCCGACAGGGTCGTCACGATTTCGGCGGCCCGTACGCCCGTCCCCGTATCCTGCGCTCCCGATCCAGGATCCGCAACGCGTCCCCATGACCACCACATCGCTTCAAGAATGCTTGCCGCCGGATCGGAACTCGGTGCGAGCAACTTTAGAAGGCCGACCCCGACGAACAGCGCGCCGATCCCAAGCGCGAACACGATGCCGAAGCGCGCGAACGCACTAAAGGCCATGGTGTTGTCGAAGTGATAGCGAAACTTGTCTCGAAGACCGGGCTTGTGTGACACGACGCAATGTCTGGTACCGTTGTTCGCTGCACCATGCAACGGACTCTCGTCGAGCTGTTGGCCCAGAAGCGCGATGGCGAGGAACTTCCCGCGCCAGAAATTCGAAGGCTTGTTGAGGCTTTTTCGCGCGGTGAATTCGCCGACTATCAAATGTCTGCTTTTTTGATGGCGACGTACTTTCGAGGTCTTTCAGACGGGGAAACCGTGGCGCTTACCTTAGCCATGCTCCATTCGGGTAAGGTGCTCGATCTTCGTTCGATCGCGGGACTCAAAGTCGACAAGCACTCAACGGGTGGTGTTGGCGACAAAGTGTCGATTTGTCTCGCACCGCTTGTGGCCGCTTGCGGCGTTCGCGTGCCCATGGTGAGTGGGCGCGGGCTCGGGCACACGGGGGGAACGCTCGACAAGCTTGAATCCATCCCGGGATTTCGAACGGATTTGCCCGTGACTGAGTTCACCAAGATTGTGGACGAGGTAGGCACATGCCTTATCGGTCAAACGGCCGAAATTGCCCCTGCCGACAAACGTATCTATGCGCTTCGCGACGTGACAGCGACGGTCGAGTCGATCCCGCTCATCGTCGCTTCGATCCTTTCGAAGAAGCTCGCGGAGGGAATCGACGGCCTGGTGCTCGATGTAAAAGTGGGTCGTGGTGCGTTCATGAAAGATCACGCCTCGGCACGTGCGCTTGCAGAGGCCCTTGTGCGCGTGGGCACGCAAGCGGGAAAGAAAGTCGTCGCATTGCTCACAGGAATGGACACGCCGTTGGGGCACGCCGTTGGTAACGCCATTGAAACGCGCGAAGCGATCGAAGTCCTTCACGGTCGCGGTCCTTCCGACCTTGCGGAAATCACGCTCGCGCTCGGTTCGGAAATGCTCGTGATTGGACGCGTGTATGCAAGCCTTGATCGTGCGCGTGAAGAACTTCAGCGGGCCATCGAGGATGGACGCGGTGTCCGGGTCCTTGAGCGCATGATTGAGGCGCAGCACGGGGATCCGAGCGTTGCTTCGGAGCCGGCGAAGTTGTCGATCGCGCAAGAAACGATCGATGTCAAAGCCAACCGAAGTGGAGTTGTTGTACACGCCGACGCGCTCGAGATCGGACGGACCGCAGTTGCCATGGGTGCGGGAAGAACGCGGGCCGATCAACCCGTCGATCACGCCGTTGGCCTCGAAGTGCTCAAAAAACCAGGCGATTCAGTCAAAGCGGGCGATACGTTGGCGCGTCTCTATGTGCACGATCGGGCGGGTGGAGAGAGCTGCGCTGCTCGAGTGGAGGGCGCGTATGGGATTGCCGATACGGCCCCTGCTGCCGGGCCACTCGTGCTCGAGCGATTAACGTAACCTCATATGTTACTTAACGGGCGTTCCCGGCGCGACAGAGTCTGGAACCGTCGCGAGGCTTAGGCTCTCGCTTGGTCCCGCTGCGAGAAGCATCCCGTGAGACACAAGTCCCTTTCCAAAATCACGCGGAGCAAGATTCGCCACAACGATGACGCGCTTTCCGACCAGCGCCTCGGGAGCAAACGAGAGCGCGATGCCGGCAACGATTTGACGCGGCTCGGACTCGCCGATGTCGACTCTGAGTTTGAGCAGCTTGTCCTTCTTTGGGACTTTCTCGGCTTCGAGCACAAGACCCACACGCAGAGCAACGGCCGCGAAGTGATCGTATTGGATGGGTGCGGATGGATCCGCGTTCGTCGCGATTGCAGGCGCAGCGACCGGCGCGGGTGTTTCGGCGCGCGGGACTAGTTTTTCCAGAAGCGCGCGTTCCGCATCCTTATCAAGCGTTGGAAAGAGTGGCGATGCAGTTCCAAGCGCGCGACCGCCGAACTCGGATGGGTCCAGTCGAACGTGCCATCGATCGGTCTGCTTTTCGGGCTTAATCGATTCGAGTCCTAGCTGCGTGCGCATCTCGTTCGCTTTCGACGGCAGGGCTGGCCAGATGAATACGCTCAAACGTTCGAGGGTGTGCAGCAAGAGTCCTAAAATGATCCGGACGCGCGCATCGTTTCCAAGCTTGGCCTCGGCCCACGGAGCCGCCTGATCCACGTACTGGTTAGCGCGCGCAGATGCCGCCCATGTTTCTTCGAGCGCGCGGTGGGGTTCCAAGTTCTCCCAATACTCCTTGGCGCTTCGAAGGCGCAGCTCCACGTCGCGAAAGTAGTGAACATCAAGTTCCGAAAACTCATCGCGTAAAAACGCTGGCCAGCGATTTTCGGTGAGCTTTGCGCATAGACCAAGCGTGCGGCTAAGAAGATTGCCCAGGTTTTTTCCAAGGTCCGCGTTGTACCGCTCGATCATGGCTGCGTGGTCGAAGTCTCCGTCTTGACCGAAGGCCACCCCGCGAAGGAGCTGATAGCGAAGCGTGCCTGGCCCCCCTGGAAGCTCGCGCGCAAGACGAACGGGATCGACGGCGTTGCGGAGCGTCTTGCTCATTTTCTGTCCGTCGATGGTCAAAAATCCGTGCGCAAACACCTTTGTTGGCAATGGCAAACCCGCACTCATCAAGAACGCCGGCCAGTACACCGTGTGAAAACGAAGGATGTCCTTGCCGACAAGATGCACCGCCTGCACGTCTGGATCGCCATCGTGCTTCGGCCAAAAATGTTTCGCGAGTGCAGAATCAAAACCGCCAAGTGCCGTCCAGTAATTGGCGAGCGCGTCGAACCAAACGTACATGACGTGTTTCGGATCGCCGGGTACAGCAATGCCCCACGAAAAGCTCGTGCGCGATACGCTGAGCTTCTTCAGACCCGATTGAACAAAGCTCACCACTTCGTTTCGGCGCGATTCCGGCTCGATAAACGAGGGGTGGTTTTTATAATAGTCAAGAAGTTTGTCTTCATACCGATCGAGGCGAAAGAAGTACGTTTCCTCCTTCAGGCGCTCGACGGGCTTTCTGTGAAGCGCGCATACGTTGCCGGGAAGCAGCTCTTTTTCAGTCTTGTAGGATTCGCAACCGACGCAATACCAATCTTCGTAGCTGCCGAGTTCGAGATCGCCTGCCCGAGCTACACGCTTCCAGATCTCCTGAACGAGCGATTCGTGCCTCGGCTCGGTTGTGCGGATAAAATCGTCGGTCTCGATTTCAAGCGCGGGCCACGCGTCTCGAAATCGCGCGCTCATCTCGTCGACAAAGGCCAGCGGCGTCATTCCGCGGGCGTGCGCCTCCCGTTCGAGCTTCAAGCCGTGCTCATCGGTACCGGTCAACATGCGGGTTTCGCAGCCCATGAGCTCGTGCGCCCGTCTCAGAGCATCGGCGACGATCGTGGTGTACGCCGTCCCCAGGTGAGGCACGTCGTTCACATAGTAGATCGGAGTGGTGACGTAGAAACGCGGCCGCATGGACCTCGGTTTACCATCGGCACGCCCTACGCATCAAAGCCGATTCTTCAAAGAACGCGACGTCCCGGCGGCGCATCCCGGAATCGTATTTCCGTCGAGTCAAACGCCTCATTTGAAGAAAAGCATTGCGACAAGGCCCGGTCTGAGCGAACGTTCGCGCGCGTTTTTGCACTTGTTCACGGAGGGAAGTATCGATGCAACGAGCGTGGCTTTGGTTGGCAATCTCAGGCGGAATCGGTGCAGCAGCAGCCATGGGTGGCTATGGGTGTAGCGGCTCGACGGCCGAACAAGACGCGGGACCAACCGCGACCGATGCAACAGCGGCTGACAGCGCGAAGGAAGCGGGGCCCGACGCCGGCAAACCCGCGACGGACGCAACCGCGCCGTGCACCTCCGACGCGGACCTGAATACGTTCACTGTCCCCGATGCGAATGTTGGCGATACGGGCATCAACCCGAACGTGTGCGTGACGTGCGCGCGCCAGAAGTGCAAGGAAAATCTCGACCAGTGCCAGGCCATTTGCGCGTGCCGCGAGGTGGTTCAAGGCTCGCTCACGTGCATCGCACAGGGCCAGCCGATTCTAAGCTGCGCAAGTGCGCTTCAAGGTGCGCCGCCCGACGTTCAGCAGATCGGTCTCGCGCTCGCGCAGTGCGTGCTTCAGCAGTGTCCGACGGAATGCCCCATCGGAGGCTTCTTGCCCGATGGCGGGCTCGATGGCGGTGACGCGAAGCCGCCAGTTACCGACGCCTCGAGTCCCAGCGACGCCGGGCCAGGCTGATCGCAATCGTATTTGTTCACGTCTGGTTGCGATAGGTCATCACCCACGCAGACGGGACGCCTGTCTCCGCGGAGGTGGATGTTGCGCCTCGTGCTTGGAGATGGGCTTGCAGGGCGAGGGCCGCGGCGAGTCTTAGGGAGCCTTCTTTGTCGGGCACCGAATCCGGCAATAACTCGGCTTCATGTCGATCAATGAACCCCGTGTCGTAACGTCCGTCCAGAAACTCACTTTGCTGCATCAGGCGCTCGTGAAAGCCGAGGTTTGTGCGAATGCCGACGACGGCGTACTCCTGTAGCGCACGTTGCATTTTCGCGATCGCAAGCGCCCGCGTTTTTGCCCACACGCTGAGCTTGGAAATGAGTGGGTCGTAAAAACTCGAGATCTCGCAACCCGAGTACGCTCCACTGTCGTCGCGAACACCCGGCCCTGACGGTGTTTGTAGATGCACAATCGTGCCGGGCGAAGGCAGAAATCCGGTTGCCGGATCTTCGGCATAAATGCGGCATTCAATCGCCGCACCATTTCGTAACACATCGTGTTGCAGATAACCGAGCGGTTCCCCTTCGGCGATGCGCAGCATCTCGCGCACCAGATCGATTCCGGTAGTCCACTCGGTGACCGGGTGTTCGACCTGCAGGCGCGTGTTCATTTCGAGAAAGTAGAAATTGTGGTCCTCGCCGAGCAGAAACTCAAAAGTTCCGGCGGAAAAATACCCAACAGCACACGCGCCCTGCACCGCAATGGCACCCATCTTGGCAATGAGCTCGGGCGATGCAACGGGGGAGGGCGTTTCTTCAACGACTTTCTGATTGCGTCGCTGGATCGAACAATCACGTTCAAAAAGATGAACCATGTTCCCGTGTGTGTCGCCAAGCACTTGAATTTCTACGTGGCGCGGTCGAACGATGGCCTTTTCGAGGTACACCGTGTCGTCGCCGAAGAACTTTTTCGCCTCGCTGCGCGCACGTTCCCATGCGGACGCCATGTCTTGTGCCCGCTCTACCCGGCGCATGCCCTTACCACCACCGCCGCTTGCGGCCTTGAGCATGACGGGAAATCCAATTTGCTTCGCCGCGGCAACCGCTTCGTCGGCCGTGCTGCAAAGAGCGCCCGGCACGATGGGCACTCCGGCCTGTGCCATTTTTTCGCGCGCCGCGGTCTTGGAACCCATCTGGCGCATGGCACGCGCCGGCGGTCCAATGAACGCAATGCCGGCTCTGTCGCATGCCTCGACGAAGTCGGCGTTCTCGCTCAGAAATCCGTACCCAGGATGAATGGCATCCGCCCCACTGCGTTTTGCTGCATCGAGGATGCCCTCAATGCGCAGATAACTCTGCGAAGCCTGCGCCGGACCGATGCAATATGCTTCATCCGCCATGCGTACGTGAAGCGCCTTGCGGTCGGCCTCGGAGTAAACGGCGACGACGCTCTTGCCCATCTCGTGCAACGTACGACCCACGCGCACTGCAATTTCGCCTCGATTGGCGATCAGAACTTTGCGAAAACGCCGAACCATGAATGCGACGATACAGCACTTGAATTCGTTACGGCAGCATCGCGAGTCCAAGCCACCTTCCGTCGGCGCTCAAGGGCAGCTCCTTGGCGCGTTTGCTCAGCACGGCGACATGCTCCTCGTGCCACAAAGGAATGATCGGGAGCGTTTGTACAATGTGCTCGTTGATGCGCGTGTAGATTGCGCGCCGCTCGTCTCGATTGAGAGTACTTGCGCCGTCGTCGAGCCAGCGGTCGAGGTTTGTATCGTGTACGCGCCCGCGATTTGCACCTTTCGGAGGCACGAAATCGGAGTGCAAAAAATGCCGCAAAAGATTGGGTTCAGAGAGCTCTGGCAGTTGCATCAACGCGAGCGCAAAGTCGCCTCGAGTCAAGAGCTGTACAAGTGA
>JAHFDX010000101.1:6176-9673 GCA_023248785.1 Myxococcales bacterium | reverse complement strand
AAGCCGATTTGGGCGAAAGGCGGGGCGATTGAGGCTGGCCTGAAGGGCGTGTTCGGCTTAGGTCTCGCTTTGCTTGCGATGTTTGCGGTGCGAAGGTGGGGCAACGTTGCCATGTTTGGCGTGCTGTCCGTGGCAGAGCACCCGATGCTCGTGCTTCCTGCGATCGCCACTCTGCTTGGTTCGTTTTTTGGTTTGGACAACACGCCTGAGTCGAGCGCGGAAGCCGACAAAAAGACGCGAGTCGCGATGAAGGCCCCCGTAGTGTCGGAGGCCGACATGGAAGATGAAGACGAAAATCCCGCCGCGCGTCGCTTAAAAAAGTAACGATGCGAGTTGCGAAGTTCGCGCTCTACCTTGTGTCCCTTGGATCAGTGGTATTGGGGGCAAGATCATCCCTTGGTACGCCTCTTTCCCCCTGGATTGTGGGCGGATGGGCGCTCTTTTATGTTGCACTCTTGGCGCTCGGGCTCCTTGCCCCAAGGCTAGGGATGTTCGTCGACGTGGCGGACCCTCCTCGGCCTCCGCATGGGCTCGCAGTCATTGCGTGCGACCCAGAACGCGCGACAGAGGTGGGCGCTCGGATCGCGCGCGACTCGATTCGTGTTGTCTTAGCCGTTCCACCGAAGGGCGAGTTATGGGAGACGAGTGTCGGTGTGGTGAGTGCGGCGTGGTTCGAGGCGCCCTTGCGTTCGCTGCTGTCGGTGGCAGGCCTAAGGCAATATGTGGGTGCCTTTGCCAGGACACCACCGAATCCGGCCTATGGAAGGGTTGCCGTGCTGGCTTCGCCGTTTGTAACTCCGCCTATGGCTCGCTTTCAACGTGCACTCGAGCTTGTGTTTCTGGTGCCAAGCTTCATCGTGAAGGGAGACGCGCTGGAACCCGAGTGGGAGGAGGCGCTGCATCGAGCAAATCTCCGGGGTGGGATCCTTGTGGTTGATGTGCGCGGCTGCAACGAAGTCGTGAGTCAGGGCGTGCTTGCTCGCCTCGAGCGAATCAAGAACGACCTTGTCGATCCAGCGGCATGGCTTACGTCGGAAGCGTGATCAGAAACCGAGCGCCGTCTTCGAACGTGTCGTCGTACGCAATGCTCCCGCCCACTCCTTCGATGAGGCCGCGGCACACGGCAAGCCCGAGCCCAGTGCCGTGACCATGCTCTTTCGTGGTCACAAAGGGTTCGAAGATTTTTGTGCGAACGGTCGGGGGAACCCCGGGCCCGTTGTCGGAAACGCAGACCTCAATTGTTCCCGAATTTGTATCATTCGATGTGACGAATATGCATGACCCTGGTTCGTTCCCGCACGCATCGGCTGCATTCATAATGAGATTGAGTAGAACCTGTACAAGCTCACCGTTCGCGATGCACGCACTCGTGCGTTCGTCGATGTCGGTTTCGAGCGTAACGTGCCTGAACGACGTGTGCACGCGCACGAGACCAAAAACCTCATCGACCGCTTTACGTACGTGGGCGCGTTCCATCGACAAGCGTGACGTACGTTGTTCTGGGCGCGCGAAGTCGAGCAGCTTTCGCAAGATCGTGTGAATACGTTCCGTTTCACGCCGCATGCGCACGTGAAAGTCGTGCTGGGTTCCGTGGTCGAGTCCACCCTCAATCAAGAGGTCTTGCATACCCATCAATGCTGCGAGCGGATTGCCAATTTCGTGCGCAAGCCCGGCAGATAGTCGACCAACGCTTGCAAGCCTCTCGCTCCTCACCAGTTGAGCCTGCGCTTGTTCAAGCTTTAGCGTCATTTGAACGAGTTCGTTTATCTTGGCTCTAAGGTTCGCTTCGTCGAGTGCAAGAGCTTCGGTCATGGTTTGAAGACTGTGTCCGAGCTCGGCAACTTCTCGTGGACCTCCCGTTGGGATCTGCTCGTCACGATTGCCGTGCGCAATCCGCTCTGCGGCCACACGAATGGCGTCGAGTGGGCGAACCAAAATTTGGGTGAGCACGAGGTAGGCAAACGTAAGAAGTGCAAATCCGAAAAGGGATCCATACGCAATGATCGCATTGGTGGACGCGATCGTCGTTGCGCGAGGTACCGATAGACGAACCAGGTTGATCACCAGAAAAACGAACGGGACAAACAGCAGCAAGAGAAGTCCGCCGAGTGCCAAAAGAAGTTGTGCACGAAGGCCCGATCGGGGCGTCGGTTTCTCTCCCGAGAGGATGGGCTTGCGCTCAAGGTTCACGCAAAGGTGGAGCGTATCACGTGAAGTGGAAGAGTTTCGCCAACTGATATGTAACGACCGACGCTACGTATGCAAGCGCGTACGTATATCCAAGGACAAAGGCGGGCCAACGAAAGCTCCTCGTTTCGCGCCGAATGGCGGCAACCGTGCTCATGCACTGGCATGCGATTACAAAAAAAACGAGAAGAGCGAGGGCTGTTGCGCGATTGTAGGCAGGTGTTCCGTCGAGTTTCTTTAGCTCACGCAACGTCTTCCCGAGCCTTTGAGGTTCGCGGTCCGCGTTTTCAACCCCTGCGATGACACCAAGCGTTCCCACCATGAGTTCGCGCGCACCGAAGGAGCCAACGAGGCCCACATTGATGCGCCAATCGAATCCTGCCGCGCGCGTGATGGGCTCGGCAGCCCGTCCGACGTGGGCTGCGAGGCTGCGTTCGACAAGAGGTCGCGTGTCTTGCAGCCCGGCGGGAACGTGAACTTTGAGCAGAATCCAAAGGACGGTTGAGGCGATGACAATCGTGGTTCCGACGTCGCGAAGAAATGTGTGCGCAGTTCGTACGGCATTTCGAAGGACGACCTGAGGCTCGGGCGAACGGTAGGCTGGCATTTCAAGGAGCAAGGGCAAGGAACGCCGAGCGTGCAAGAGGCGTGTGATGACCCACGACGCAAACATCCCCGCGACGACACCCATTCCGTAGAGACAAACGAACATGGCACCACGCACAAGGGGAGATTTGTCCCCGAAGAACGTTCCGAGAATGAGCGCGTAGGTGGGTAGTCTTGCCGAGCAGGTCATCAGCGGAATGACGGCGATGGCAGCGAGACGCTCTTTTCGATCGCGAAGGATGCGCGTTGCCGAGAGCGCCGGAATGGCGCACGCGTGGCCCATGAGGAGGGGCAGAAATGATCGGCCGCTCAGGCCAAACGCATGCAAGACGCGGTCGACGATGAACGCGCCGCGCGCGAGGTAGCCGCTTGCGTCGAGGAGATCCAAGGCGAGCGACAGAATCACGATCTGCGGTAAAAAAGCGAGGACGGTTCCAGCTCCGCCAAGGAGCCCCTCATGAATGAGCGAGCTCCACCAATGGTTGCCCAGGAGACCTATAACCTTTAACCCAGACCATGCTACCGCCGCGTCCATCGCATTGGTAACTGGATCAGACACGAAAAAGACCGCCGAAAAAATCGCCGTCATTACCGCAAGAAACACGACGGGGCCGAGAATGGGGTGAAGTAGCACCCGATCGAATTGCGAGGTCGCGTTTCGCAGCGCGAGTGTGGCCTCGGGCGGTAAGATCGCGCGCGCGAGG
>JAHFDX010000101.1:0-6166 GCA_023248785.1 Myxococcales bacterium | reverse complement strand
CGCGAGGGCTTTGTCGTCGCCTTCCGCGATGGGCTTTGGACGGCGGGCTTGCGTGAGTGCAGACCGCAAAGTGTCTCTTGCCCTGCTGTCGCGCGCGCTTACGGCAATCACGGGGCATCCCAAGTGGTCGGCCAGCATCTCGGTGCGTGGCAATTGTGACCCTAGAAGATCAATTTGCGTCAGCACGACGACCATCGGCAGTTGGAGCGCACAAAGTTCGTGCGCAAGAGGTAAGGTGACGGCAAGCTGCGTTGCGTCGATAACCCATACAAGTACCGCACGCTTTGGCTGGGTCCGGATCCGTTCAAGAAACGTGCGCGCGGCGCCTTCGTCCGTATCGGGCAATGCATCTTTTTGGAGGTTGTAGATGCCTGGCAAGTCACAGCACGTGGCGAGCGGTTCGTTGGGGCTTAGATCGAGCTGGCCCTCCAGAACGTCGACTGTGATTCCGGGGAAATTGCCGACGCGCGCGGCCCCTCCCGTAAGCACGTTGTAGAGCGTGGACTTTCCCGCATTGGGGCGGCCGACAAGAACGAAGGTCGTTCGTTCGTCAGCCTTTTCGCTCACGACGGATCCTTTGCGACGGTGAGCTCGCCGGCGATTGCGCGTGCAACGGCGAGCTCGATCGAGTCGTCAATACGAACGTGCAGCGGACCCAACCAAGGCGCGCGACGAATGAGCAAGACGCGTGCCCCTTCGCACAAACCTAGCGCGCGAAGCTGCGTGACAAGCTCAATGTCGCGGACCAACTGAGATGAGAAGTGCGCCACTGTGGCCGACTCGCCAAGATTGAGTTCGAGAAGTGTACGCAGCGTCATCCACTACACTCGCGCTTTGATCCCGAACGCACGTTCGATGGCGGCCGCAACGCCGCCTCCGGTGTCTACAGTTTCGAAGAGCACGTCGGACGCCTTTGCTTTCACTTCGGGTGGAGCTTGACCCATAACAAACGATCGCCCAGCCGCAAGAAACATCGGAACGTCATTGATCCAATCACCGACGCACACGGCATGTTCGATGGCGACTCCGTGGTGGTTAGCGAGCCATTTTAGCGCGGTGCCCTTGTTGCCCCCGGACGCACGTGCCACGAGTCCCCACGCGCCGATGCGCCGAATGGGAAACGTAGTAGTTTGAACGGATTCGCCGAGCTCGTCACGAACGACGCGCGCGACGCCATCGATCTGCTCGCTCGTGCCCACACACACTACCGCGGTCAGGCCGTGCGGATGATCCCACACGTGGTGATTGTGAACCGCGTCTGTGCTTTCGACTTCGGACGACCACGTCGTGAGGTAACCAAGATAAGGAACGCCGTCGTCGTCGTCGACGATGCGATCGGCGGCGAACACAAATGTCGCGGGCCTTGCGTCGCGCACAGCTTGCTGAACACGCGACGCACCGATACCGCGAATGCCGTGATGAACCAGAGTTTCTTCGCCGGCCACCCGCACGACGTGACTGCCGTCGACACACGCAACCGGGCCGCGGATTCCCGCCGCGATCGCGGCCGCACGCGTTCCAGAAAAAAGGCGCCCCGTGATGATAGTGATGGCAATGCCTTCCGCGGCTGCCGCACGAAGGGCCGCAAGATCGCGCTCGTGCGGTGCTCCAAGCAGGCCGAGGAGGGTGCCATCGAGATCGACGGCGAGGAGTTTTTTCGGGGAGCTCGACAAGACAGATGATGATACTGCCTTTTGCGACGACTGCTTAGCGCCCAACGAACACGGGTGTTCGTCGTTGCATGGCGGCCATCACCGCTTCGCGCGCGTCATCAGAACGTATGAGGCGTTGAATCGCGGGCGGAATCGTAGCGCCCGCGGCCGAGAATCCTTCGTACGTTGCTGTGTGCGCTTGTTCGATGGCTGCGCGTACGGCAAGCGGAGGCTGACTCGCGATGGAGGTTGCCAGTGTGAACGCCCGGTCGACTTCTTGACCGGTTTCGACGATTTCTGTGATCAAGTGCAACTTCGCGGCTTGTTCGGCGTCGATGTCGTCACCCGTCAGGATGTAGCGCATGGCGGTGTTCCACCCGGCGCTCTGGATGAGGCGCGGAATGCCGCCACCGGCTGGAACGATGCCCATCCGAACTTCGCGCAGCGCAAAGATCGTATTTTTTGCGACGATGCATACGTCGGAGGCAAGGCACAGCTCGAATCCAAGCGTAAGGCAGTGGCCTTTGACCGCAGTAATGAGAGGTTTTGTGCGTGTTCGGCCAAAGAGTCCGAAGGGATCAACGTGGTCTGGCAGAATGGGCCGTTCGCCCTCCATGAAGTGTGGCGCGACGTCGGCAAGATCGAGGCCGGCAGTGAATACAGTGCCCTCCGCGCGAACGACCAAAGCGCGGATGCTCTCATCACGGTCCGCTTCCGTGAACAAGTCCGCGAGTCGACGAAGCATGCCGAAGGTGAACGCGTTTCGCTTCTCGGGACGATTGATCGTGATGATGCCGAGCGCATTTTGCTTTTCAAACAAAATGAGTGATTCGGTCATGGGGGCCTCTTAAGAAATTGCGATGGATGATTGTGGGCAGGGACGATCGCATTCATTGGAAAGAGCTCTTGTGAGTTCGCCCACGCACGATAGGGGCCATCCACGGAAAAACCCAGGCGCGATCCATTACGAATCGAGGTGCCTGGGCTTAGCGAGGTGTTCCGATCGGTTGTTGTGGCTTAGGAGGCGGCCGGATAGACGGAGACCTTACGCTGTGTGCGTGAGCGCCACTCGTACTTGACCGTGCCGTCGACAAGCGAAAACAGTGTGAAATCCCTGCCAAGCTTCACGTTCTTGCCGGGGTGAATCGTCGACCCAACCTGACGAACGAGAACGCTGCCCGCGGTGACCGTCTCGCCACCGTAGACCTTAATGCCGCGCTTTTGCGCGTTCGAATCACGACCGTTGCGTGTGCTACCTGCACCTTTTTTGTGTGCCATGACTACGTAGATCCCTTCTTATCAGCCCCTGTTACAGCCCTGAGGCTCAGCCCTTAATCGCTGTGATTTCGAGAGCCGTGTACGGCTGACGATGGCCATTCTTGCGGCGATAATTCTTTCGCCGACGGAACTTGAAGACGATGACCTTTTTCGCGCGATCCTGGGCAACGATCTTCGCTTCGACTTTTGCCCCACCGACGAGCGGTTGACCGATCTTGATGGTCTCTCCGCCGACGAGAAGCACCTGGTCGAACGAAACCGCGTCACCGACGTTGCCGGCGAGCTTTTCGACACGCACCTTGTCGCCTTGAGCGACCCGATACTGCTTTCCACCTGTTGTAAATACTGCGTACATGACTCCCTCTTTGGGTTAGCCGCGCCACCCTAACGGCTGCGACGGCGGGGGTTGCCGGAGAACCGGCGGGCCGAGGACTATACCAGGGGGCGATGGGTTGTAAACAACCCTGAACCCGGGCAGAAGAGGCTGCCCGCGAGACTGGCAGCCTATGGTCATTTGGATTAATATTGTGACCATGAGTGCTGAGAAGTCTCCGACTAAAGGAAAGCAGCCGCGTTTCGTCTCAGCAGGAACGTTCAAGGCCAAGTGTCTTGCGCTCTTGGATGAAGTGGAGGCTACTCGAGAGCCTCTCATCGTTACAAAACGAGGTCGGGCTGTCGCTCAGGTTGCACCTCTTCCTGAGACGACGCGACGCACCTTGCTGGGCTCAGTTCTCTTCGACGAAAACCCATTCGCGCCAGCCTCTGCGGAGTGGGAGGCTGACGGTTGATCGTCCTCGATACGCACGTTTGGTACTGGTGGCTCTCCGATCCCGACAAACTTTCCAAAAAGGCGAAACGGGCGGTGGACCGTGCAGACAGGGTTGGCCTTCCTGCGATTTGCGTTTGGGAGGTGGCCATGAAGGCAGCCTCCGGGCGGCTCAAATTCGACGTTCCGTACCCCATTTGGATCGAAGCCGCGCTGAGCCAAGACTCTCGCACAGAGCTCTTGGAACTCTCACCACGGATTGCCATTCTTGCGGCTCAGCTTGGCTCGGTCCACCGCGATCCCGCCGATAAACTGATCGCAGCGACGGCGATTGCGTACGAATCGCCTCTCATCACAGGGGACGCTGCGATCCGCGGGACAAAATCTGTTCGGTGCATCTGGGATTGACGACTTGGGTGCCCCGGATGTCAGACTGCGTGGGGACGTGACGCACCTAGAATGGTGGTGCCCTGAATTGAGTGGTCCAGCGATCCGTCGGTTCCAAATAGGAGACCATGCGCACACCCAATACGATGCCGTTACTCGTAGCGACACCGGCCCTCGTGGCTCTCCACGCTCAAGCCGATCCGGGCAAGGCCGAACCCATGGCGGTGGTTCTAGCTTCCGCCTGCGTGGCGGACCGAGCTCTCGATATCTGGATGGCGGGCCAACTTCGTGCGCAAAAGGTATGGACCGCGAAAGGATCGAACCCAAAGACTCGCGCTGCGGGAGCGGAGGAGGCGTGGGCCAGCTCTCTTTTGGACAAGCGAGTCGTTGCGACACTCAAGGCGCGAAAGATCGCTGTCGGATCTCAACGGATCGCGTGCCTCAAGACAGCCGCGTAACCGGTCCGCGGCGCCGCTCGCTCGTACGCGTGCGGAAGACCGTGAGCTCTTGGTTGCGAGTACGACGTCCCGCTCCGGATATTGGCCCCAGATGGACATCACGACTCGGTCGCGTTGGGTGCATCTTAACGCTCAAACCGGAGCGGTGCATGGGGGTCACGCGGCGCCTGAGGCTGTTTGTCCGGCCGGCGATTGCCGATAAACGGGCCCGAGCGATCCTCCATATTGCCCGTGACCGCTCTCATTTTCAGGACTATGAGCCCATCTCATGGCTCTGTCTCTTCAAGGCACCTACACGGCGCTCGTTACTCCGTTTCGGCCCGACACCAGCATTGACTGGGCTGCGTTTGAACGTTTGCTCGAGGGACAAGTCGCGGGGAAGGTGAGCGGCGTTGTGCCGTGCGGGACGACGGGAGAAAGCCCGACGCTGTCGCACGACGAACACAACGACGTCGTAAGACGCACAGTTGGCGTCATTAAGGGTCGAACGCAAGTCATCGCTGGTACGGGGTCGAATTCGAAGCGTGAAGCCATCGAGATGTCGAAGGCTGCGGAGGCCGCGGGTGTCGACGCGTTGATGGTGGTGGTTCCGTATTACAACAAGCCCACGCAAGAAGGCCTGTTCCGCCACTTCGTTGAGGTCGCGAAGTCGGTGCGCCTTCCCATCGTCGTCTACAACATCCCCGGTCGAACTGGGATCGACCTGGCTGCCGAAACTCTCGCGCGCATTTGCGACGCGGCGGCCAACGTAGTGGCAACGAAGGAAGCAACGGGCAACGTGCTACGGGCACAGAAACTCGCGTCGCTCCTCGGCGATCGATTGACCATTCTGTCCGGCGACGATGCGCTCACGCTTCCGATGATGAGCGTGGGTGCGCGTGGGGTCATTAGCGTTACATCGAATCTGCTTCCGACTGACGTGAGCGATGTCACAACCCTCGCACTGCAAGGCAAATGGACCGAAGCGCGACGCGCACACGCAGCGCTCTTTTCGGTGCACGAAGCAATGTTCATTGAGGCGAATCCCGGCCCGGTCAAAGCGCTGCTCGCGGATACGGGCATGATGCTCGATGGGGTGCGGTCGCCGCTTGTGCCTGTGACGGAAGGCACACGCGCGATTCTAAAAAAGATCGTTGATAGTTACAAAAAGGGCCAGCGATGACCGTGCGGCTCGTCGTCGTTGGGGCGTCGGGTCGCATGGGCAAGGCGATTGTGCGCCTTGCGAGCGAACGTTCCGATGTGGTCCTCGTCGGCGCGGTAGGGCTTCAAAACACCGACGTCGATGTGGGTGTTGCGGCCGGCGTGCGAGCGCTCGATGTAGCCATCGAGCCAACCCTCGATGTGATTGGGCGAACAAATCCGGACGTTCTTATCGATTTCACGTCGCCTGGTGTAACCGCCGAAGTTGTGCCGATTGCCTCGCAACATCGTGTGCGGATCGTGTCGGGGACCACGGGTCTCAGTGAGATCGAAATGCAAATGCTCGACGCGGCAGCGCACACCACTGCCGTTTTGTGGGAACCCAACATGAGCGTCGGCGTGCACGTGCTCAGTCGAATTGTGGCCAGTGCAATCGAGGCGCTTGGCCCAGGATTTGATGCGGAAATCGTGGAAGCACATCATCG
>JAHFDX010000713.1 GCA_023248785.1 Myxococcales bacterium | reverse complement strand
ACCAGAGAAAAGCCCTTGGGTCCCTTCTGGCGTGTAAGGACGAGGTTTGTGTACGCGTATGTTGGATCGGTGAAGAATACGTACCGTGAGAGGAATTGGGCGGGCGGTAGCAAGTGCACGAACTCTTCGTCGCCGTAGCACCCAAGGCTCCCGTCCTTCACGATGCAGCCGCTCATCATTTGGGCAACCAAGAATGGGTGGTTGTTGTCTTGGCTTGAGACGATGAAAGGTGTCGTTGCCTCGAAGTCGTCGTGTTGTCCTAATCCGGTGCTCTTTGGAGCTGTAGAAATTGGGGGATCGAACGTTAGTATCGTGGCATCCACAGCGCCAACGAGTCGATATCGAATCGACTCGGCAGCGTTGGCTATTCGACGCGAACGATGAGGAGCAACGGCGTATTCGTATCCAAGCGCGCGAACCGGAGCAACGGATTGATGTGTCGCGTCGCAGCCGCCACCAGAGTTCGTCGATGTGTCGAGGCAAAAATACGTTTGGCCCGTCACTACAGCGATGGGTTTCGTTGAGCTAATGACGGAACCCGTAATGTCTGTGCTGTCCTGCCATTGAATGAACTCGCCTTGCGAGAGCGTGTACGTTGTCGGCGTGTTGGCGGCCGCAGGCGGCACGCGTGTTCCTGAGGGAAGAGCGCCTGAAGACATAACGGTAACGGCGGTATCGTTGTCGGAGGCCAGCACTTGAAGCCAGTGTGCTTCGGCCGCACTCCCACCGTTGCGATTCGACGCAGGTGGCATGGCGATCACGAAATTGGTTCCCCACGCAGTCGTCGGAAAAAGGAGTTGTGCGCTGGGTAAGGCCGAGTCACCGCCGCCGTAAGGTAAAATGTCGTATGCGCTGACGGGCACATCACTTGTAACTGCGAATGCCTGATTTCGGGCGGTTGCGGATTTTGTTCCCGAGTAAATTGCCGAGGTTCCGTCAACGGCAGGGGCAATCGGGCATGTAAGCTTTGGAGATCCGTTTGCAGCACGGGGATCGGACGACAAAAAGAGAACACCTACGCCTAATGGCGGAATTCCCTCCGATGGAATCGGCTGCCAGTCCTTGGTTGCACCGGTGCTCGCCAACCGACCGATGAGGCTTGCATCGAACGACGTTCCGTCGCGCGACACGTTGAGTTTTGCGGGCTTTGGCCATGCATTCGCCACAAACACTGCATGGCACGGAGGGTACATCCCTGGGAGAAAAGAGGGCGCGCTGACCAAAAAGGAACATCCAATGTTACCTTTGCTCCCAGCGGCCGCATCACATGCGGGCATACACGTGCCCTCAAAGCAGCCTTCCAACTCTGCGCACGATTGAACAATGCGTCCCGAACCGTTAACGACGTTGCGTAAGTCAGAAGAACAAGCCCGCGCTTCAGGCCCGGCGTCTTCGAGAGCAAAGAGAGTGCCCGTATCGTTGGCGGGCAAGGCCGCATCGGTCACATCGAAACGTGGCACGCTCGTGGAGCATGACAACAGTCCCAAAACCCACCCGCATCGCGAAAAGGCGCGCCTCATATTGACCTCACGGAGCCCACAGAACGACGTTCGCTCCAGGGTCAGGCTAGCGCTAACTAATTCGTCCGAGGTGACGCGCGACTGTGTGAAGCGCGATTCCTGACGCGACCGAGACGTTAAGCGAGTCGAATCCAAAAGCCATCTCGATGTGCGCCTGCTCGCACCGCGAGAGGACCGTGGAGCTGAGACCTGGCTCTTCGCTGCCAAGAACGAGAGCAATTCGTTCCGATTGCAGACCTCGGAGTAACTCTTCAAGTACCGGTGCACCTTTTTGCGGGGTGAGCGCGATGCAGCGAAACCCATAACCCTCGAGAGACTCAACGTATTGAAGGCTCGTTTCGCTTATCGCGAAGGGAACGAGTAACGAGCCACCCACGGACACTCGGATTGCCTTGCGGTAGAGCGGATGACACGTGAGGTGATCCATCAGCACGCAGTCGGCTCCGAAGGCCGCGGCATTACGGAAGATGCCCCCGACATTGTCGTGGTTAGTGACGCCTTCAATGCAAACGACGAGCTTGGCATTCGGTCGTGTGAGAAGATCGTCGATGCTCAACCTTTGCGCTTCGATTCCAATACCGAGCACGCCTCGGTGAATGTGAAACCCGACGACACGATCCATGATCGTTTGGGAAACGACGTACACGGGCACGTCTACGGGCAGAGTTGCACACGCGCGTCGTAGGGAATCTACTCTTCGCTCTTCGAGCAGGAGTGACTCGATTGCAAATCGCGTTCGCCCTCCACAGAGATGCTCCACCACGAAAGTCCCCTCGGCAACGAAGCGATGACGCCGACCGACAAGGTCACGCTCACGCACCTGGCGATACAAATCGAGCCTCGGGTCGTGTTCGTCTTTGACATGAACAAGCATGTGAATACACTGGTTTACCGATAGCACCCGGTTAGCGCGCTTCGATGTAGCTTACGACGCGAAGTCCGGGAACGAGACCGTCATTCGCGTCGAGCTCAATGACCAC
>JAHFDX010000100.1 GCA_023248785.1 Myxococcales bacterium | reverse complement strand
AGCGACTCGTTACCGATGCGGAGGTGTTCCAGGAGATCTTGCATCGATACGCCGCGATTGAACGGCGCGAAGCAATTCGTCCTGCGTTTGAGGTGCTGACGAACCTGGTCGACGAGACGTTTTCAATTGCAGACAGCACGGTGTTTCGCGCACAAGAGATCGTCTTGGCGTACCCGAAGCTTTCCGCGCGGGACGCGGTTCACATTGCATCCATGGAGACCGAGCGCGTAAACCGCATCCTCACATTTGACCGCGGTTTTGATGCATATCCGGGCATTCACCGGATCCCTGCAGTCGGCGAATAGGGCATGCAAACTCACTTCGCCAAAACCGAAGTTCACGGGCGAACGTGTTGCGCCGCGTTGCGAGGGCGCCACTGCAAACGCAGCTCCTTCCGAGGCTCCGCGCAGTCGCGCCTTCCAGAAGCAGGCTACGAAGACACTGCAGCGGGAGATCGAAGTGGCACAACGCTGTCTACGAGAGCTGACACATGCGAAAATCTAGCGATCGGTAGGGATGTGCGATTGAGAACGGCGGACGACCTTGGGAGCACCCTTGGGCTTTCTGCCGCCGAAACTGCCGCCCTTGAGGCGACTACTGCACCGGTTGCGACTGCGGTGTGAACCCGGACGGGGATTACAGGGAGCTCTTTGCGTTGACGCGCGCTCGTTCGAGAAGGTTCACAACGTCCAACGTTTTCGCCCAATGTTCGAGATAGGTTTGATCCAGACGATCTCCCTGCACCTTGACGATGCCGAGAATATCGCCCCATTGACGATCAGACGTCTCTCCGCCCATCCGAAACCAAACGAGCTTGTGAAGAAGTGTGTCTTCGGGCGAAGCAAAACGAATCGTCACCGGCCCCGAATCGGTCCCGAGCGTTTCGAGGCGACCGCGTGTCATCTCGCTCTCCATCCATGGTTCGTTCGCAAAGGGGAAGATGTCCGCTTTGAACATGGTTGCGAGATGAACTACGTTGAATGCCGCTTGTTTCGCGAGGGCATCGCGAATCATGTCAGCGTCTACATAGAAATCGGGCGAAAGCATGGCCACGACAGACTCAATGTGCTTGCCGTAAAGCTCCGCAACCACATCAACATCCTGAGTCGATCGCGGGATACCGTACACTGAGCTCGCGACGGATCCGCCCACAACGTATCGAACGCCAAGATGATCGAAGACCTTCGAGAGTAGCCCCACGACGAGGAGCGGATCACCCAGCAAGCTTCAGAATCCTTTCGTCTCTGGATCCCAATCGAACGCATGCCGCATGGTTTCCGCGTCGAGTCTCCGGGACGCAAGCCGCAAGGCAAGCTCACGTTCATCGGCGTGAGGATGCGCACGCCGCACGTCCGCCAGGCCGAGTTCCTGCACAGCGCGTGACATGGCAGTTACGCGCGCCATTTTCTCTGCGACGCTCATCCGTCGGTAGCCCTCGATGAGAAGGGCCTCAATTTTCGGGTGGGTGTCGTTTGGGAGCACGTGGTTATCGTAGCACGATCGCGTGCGGTACCTTCATGGCGCTGCGGATTACAAACAGCACAGTGTTTCGCGCACAAGAGATCGTCTTGGCCTACCCGAAGCTTTCCGCGTGGGACGCCGTTCACATTGCATTGATGGAAGCCGAGCGCGTAAACCGCATCCTCGCATTCGACTGCGGTTTTGACGCGTATCCGGGCATTCACCGGGTACCTGCAGTCGGTGAATAGGGAATGCGAACGCACGCCGCCAAACCCGAAGTTCACGGGCAAGCGTGTTGCACCGCGTCGCGAGTGCGCCACTGCAAACGCAGCTCCTTCCGATGCTCCGCGCAGTCTCGCCTTCCAGAAGCAGGCTACAAAGACACTGCAGTGGGAGATCGAGGTGGCACAGTAACGACAAGACCACCGAAGGCATTCTGCATCGGCGTTCGCCCCGCACTCAGCGCAACGGGTTCAGCTCGCAACTCCAAACACGTTCGCGTTTTTTGCGCGCTCCGCGTTGTCAATTAACTCCTGCTTCACCTCGGGAGCTTGCATCGCAGAGAGGAGCGCCGTGCTGTCGCTGCCAACACTTTAGAATGGTGTCCGCAAAGAGCGCGTCGTCGGGGGCGAGACCCTGCCCTTGGGTGCGTCGATTGAGCTCTGTGTGAAACTCTCGAAATCGATCTTGGCGCTTCGCCGCGAGGGCTGCGCGAAGTGCTGGAATCGGGCGTAACAATGCTCCCATGCCCGGAGCCGACAGCTCGTTCGCGTGCCGCTTTACCTCCACCGCGCCGCAGCTCATTCGGCTAGGGTCCGTCGCATTGTGCGGCGTGTGATTGTTCTCGGGATAGAGACTTCCAAGAAAGACCGGAGCCCGCTGCGCGACGAGGTCATAGCGCCGCTCGGCATCGTGCACGATGAGGCACTCGTCTAAGAATGGGGAAACGGGTTTACGTAGTCGAAAAAGACCTCGATGGTCTGCACGATGATCACCGCGGAAAAAGAATGAGCTGCGTACATCGGAAAAGAGCAATCGCTCGCCCGGCTGCTTGCACCTTCGCGTCCCACACGTGCGTGCTTCGCCCAAGGTGCACAGGATGAGCGCCACACTGAATCGTTCCCTCGCGAGCGGTACCCAAGAAGTTGGTTTTCAACTCGATCGTCGTGAAACCGATCGCGCCTTCGGGCAAGTTGAGAATGCACCCGTACCCGCAGAGCGAATCCGCCAACGCAACACTCGTTGCGGCATGAAGGTAACCATTGGGCGCGAAGAGTTCCGCGCGCACGTCGAGTTCTGCCTGAAGCTCGGCCTGCGTCGTCAAAAGGATACGCACACCTAGAAGTCCGGGCAGCCGTCCCTCTCCGAATCGAGTGAACTCTTCCGGTGTGCCAGGGAACGCCGATTTTTGTTGCTCATTTTGGTGCATACAACTTCCCCACGCAAGAGCAACCGAATATGACTCGGTACCTTACTAATAACATAAGGCACCTAACTTTCAAGCCGCCAGCGCCGTTTAAGTAGGCACTCGAAAATGAGCAATCTCAAGGGGTCTCTTCCCACGGGGTTGCGATGTGCTCGCGCGTGCAAAGACACATCGGTTTCTCGCGCTCGTTATCGTCGCAGCGTGCAACGAGCACGACGAGTGGGTCCTTTCGGTCGGGCACGCGCTCGGCACGATCGACACGGTGCAATGTACGTACGAAAGCACGATGGGAACGCGGGGCCGTATCGTAGCTCTTCGCACATGGTCAGTTTTCGCGCTTCTTCTCGCGTGTGGAACTTCGCCCACAATGCCACGCCCCGACGCCACGACGGGTACGGGTATGGAAGGAGGCATGGGCAATGATGCGGGCGCCGATGCCAAGGGAAGTTTTGCGCCGTTTCTTTTTACAGCGGAGATGGCGAGCAACACGGTCGCCAAAGTCGACCTTGCAACCGGCACTGTGATGAAGCGCGTTGAGGTGGGTCAAGCGCCCGTCGATCTTGCGCACGATTCGGCTCGCGGTTACGTGTACGTGAGTGCGAGCGAGGACGGCCTCTCCGTTGTTCGCATGAGCGATCTTAACGTGGCGTCACTTGCAGTGCCTGGTCTTGGAAAAGCGCCCATTGGCCTTGCATTCACCAGCGCAGGGGATCGTTTGCTCGTAACGACACGAGGTTCAGACGGCAAGCCTTCTGCGGATGATACCGTCGACTTTGTTTCGCTCAACGCCACCACGTGGCCGCCCACCGCAAAACTCGAAGGTTCGACGAGCGTTCGTGAACATCCGGTGTGCGTGCTCATCGATCAGAAGGGAACGCCCGCCCTCGTCAACGTTCGCGACAAACTCGGCATCGCGCTGATCGACATGTCGACGCGCGCGATCGTTGCGCAAGCGGCCAATCTACCGGCCCATGCAGAGCCCGAAGGGTGCTCAAGACACCCCTCGAAGAATATCGCATACGTTACGCTTCACGGAACGAGCAGATCCATTCAGATCGTAGATCTGGATGCGCGCAACTTTGGCGCGCTGGTCCCGATTGCACACACCGAATCGGCACGGCCAAGTGGTGGCTGGTTCACGCCCGACGGCAACCGCTTTTATGTGTCGGGCCAGAGCGTCAACACCGTGTTTCTATTTGACACGAGTACGGTTACAAGCCCCACGCAAGACACGCCGGTGGCCCTCAAAGTCGGGATCGCGCCGCACACCATCATCTTTGTCGGTGACAAGGCGTACGTCGCCAACACCGCAAACGGAAGGCCTACTGGCAGCATCTCGGTCATCGCGAATTGGGCAGCCACGCCTACAGTCGAGGCCACGATCGCGAGCGATCTAAAGGACCCGCTTGGGTTCGTGTTCGTGGATTAATCGCGCGTTCCCTCGCGGCGCGGATTTTCGCGCCACTGACCTGGCGCGCGGCAGCCAGTGACCAGGAATACACGTAACCCCTCGCCGGTTAGCGCGCTAACCCCCTGATCTGCACGAAGGCGACGAGGTCATGAATGCGCATCGCGCTACCGTATCTATCCTTCGGATTCGCGGCGCTCTTCGTTGTATCCGTTTCGGCCGCAGCTGAGGCCTCACGGACAACACCCTTCGTCGACCAACGCGCCGGCGGACGAGGCGGTTGATTCGGACAACGAGGCTCTTGTCACGTGCGCCACCGTTCGCTGCGCGTCCGGGACCCATTGCGTCACCAAGCATCACAGGGCTTCGTGTGTTCCAAACACGAAGGCGTGTCCGACCGCCTCATTTCTTTGCATCCTTGGCTACCACTACGACAACACCCCCGGCGTCTGTAAATGCGTGCCTGACGCACCCGCTTCCGAGTGCACCACCAACGCAGATTGTCGCCTTGAGGCAGACTACTGCACCGGTTGCGACTGCCGTGCGCTCGCGCCCACCGAGAACGTCGCTGCGTGCAGCGGCCCCGGAGTTCGCTGCTTCGCGGATCCGTGCATGAGCAAGACCGCAGTGTGCTCCAGCGGCCAGTGCGTCGCTCAGTGAATCCAGCGCCAATATCCGCGAGCGAAAGGACTGCCAGCGCTTCGGCTTGCTTGAGCCTGAGGTGAAACATCTTTTTGAAGATGCGCGTGGCGAGAAGCACGAAAACAAGCGCACCGCTTCCCATCATCAACAGACCCAAACATCCACACCCGAATCCGACGTCCCGACCTTTTGGGGTCTTACCGGGAGGACGGCGCTTCATCGGGCATTGGCTGCATTGCAACGGAGTGTCACGTCCGCACGAACGCAATGCAACGAACTGCACGTGCGTCCTTGTGATATCGGATATCAACGAGCGACATCGAGTCAGTCGCTCGGGGCATCCATCGCGTGCAGTTACGCCGCGTTGCCGGGGCGCCACTGCAGACGCAGCTCCTTCCGATGCTCCGCGCAGTCTCGCAGGTACATGTTGATGAGCGACTGGTAGGGCATCCCCACACGCTCCGCGAGCTCCTTGAAGTACGCGAGAGTAGGCTCGTCGAGCCGGATGGTGACCTGCTTCTTCAATCGCTTCGCGTATGGATTGCGACGAGCTTTCGAGAATTGGTACGGCGTTCTCATCGGGTGGCGCCTTTCCAGTAGGTAACTTTTTCAGAACGTTTCGCTTTGCGTGCGGAAATGATCCTGATGACAGCGCCGTCGCGCCGATAGCAGGGGCAAACGACGAGTATGCGGAGGTGAGCACTTAAGCCGAGCATGACAAATCGATCTTCGTTCGAGGAGTGATCCGGATCGTCGACAAGCAGCGCGTTCTCATCGAAAAAGATGGATTTGGCTTCCTCGAAAGAGACGCCCTGTTTCAGCCGATTTGCGTTGGATTTTCGGGCGTCCCATTCGAACCTGGGATCAGAGACAAATTACATTGTAACTACATCGTAGGCTTGGTGCAAGCCGCTAACCCACGTGTCGCCTCGGTGGATGCGGCGCCGCCGGAGCCGTGTCCCCAGAGAATTCGCGAAACCGGAGCGGGCAACTTCGATCGGATCGCGCCTATTTCTCGAAGCAGTAGAGCCTATTCCTACCAGTGCAGCGAACGGTGGCGTCGTTCGTCCAGTTGCCAGATCCGGCTGCAATGTTTCCGGCATTGCCGAGCAGACCCGCGTCTTCGTGAGCCTCGGAGGACCAGTCGCGGCATCGGTAGTCTGGCGATGGCGTTCCGTTCGTTAGCGTGCCGCTCCAAACGCCAATCGTTGAGTAGTTTGGGCTCGGCTCGCCGAGCTCGGTCACGTTGATCGCATTCGTGGGGCCGGCCGTGAGTTGCGCGAGTGATTCGAAGACGATTTTTCCGTCGAGCCGAACGTAGCGTGCTTCGGACAGTCGATCGCCAGCTCGCACGAGCGAGTCTCCAACTTTGCTCGAGAGCCACGCTTGGAACGTTCCCTTCAGGCCGCCATCGGTTGCTGCCTCGGCGCAACGGGCGTCAGCACCCTCGAGTGCCGAGATATTGCCCGACGCGAACCGAGGACCAAACGTTTTTCGCGTGATAAAAACCCGTTTGGTGGCGCGGCCTGCGCGTTTCTCGTGTTGTTCGAGACAAAGGAGATGGTGCTTCTGCGAGCACGCAAGGACAAATGAGTCCGCACCCAAATAGGAGGCGTCTGCGCCATCGTCGCAGAGGCTCGATGACGGCCAATCTTTGCAGGTGGCGCCGATCGCCCCCGCGGGAGTCGACCCGGTCCAGAAGCTCGCGATAGCTATCGACGATACGATTTTGCCGAACTAGTCTTTCCCCGTGGAGATATCGATGGGTTTGCTCCCGCGCTCGTCGGGGACTTCGACAAGGCCCCGTCCTCCAACGGCGGCCTTGTTTTCGTAGACCTTGGTCGCCCAGTCCACCGCGTAGAAAGGCCCGTTATCTACGACGTGTGCGAGGGCGGAATCAGCACCGGAGGAGAGATACGCGACCCAGGGGCCATCCAACCCCGCTCCACGCGCGGCGACGCCACACAGTTGGTCCGCTGCATCATGACCGCTCTTGTTGCCCCCCGCGGCTCCGACCAGGTCTCCAGAAAACGTTGCGGTCGTCACGAACGCGCGAAGGCCGAGCGTACCGCCGCCGTCGTCACCATTATTCCCACCAGGGTTTATCGGATCGGGAAGGCCGAGCTGCTCATGGCTGGTTGTGCAACTGGCAAGAAAAATGATGGTAAGAACGTAGAGAGTGTTTCATGGCTGAGAGGCTCACGTCTTCCTCTTCAGGCTGCCCGTTCGCCCGTCGCATTAGGGCGCAAATCGATCAAAGTAAAGGCTTGTCTTTCGATCATGTTCCGCAAGCGGAGCTCAGCCATTCAAGCCCGCCCTTCACACCCTCCACAAATCCCTCTTGCGGCGAATGCCCCCCCATGTAATACCCGCGCCCCCACGTTGGACTGGGCCAAAAACCCCGTTCAACTAGGCAACCGTAACGGCCTTCACCCGGATTTCCCGGACCGTGTAGGTACGACGCAGCCGAAGAGGTCAATCAATGGTTAGCAAGGCGATGGCTCGCTTTACGCGGATTAGTCCCCGCAAGGCGAGAATGGTAATCAACCTGGTTCGAGGAAAACAAGCGGGCGAAGCGCTCCAGCTGCTCGAATTCACTCGCAAAGCGGCAGCCCCAATCGTCAAGAAACTTGTCGAAAGCGCCGTGGCGAATGCCCGTGTGTCGAGCCCAGGCGTCAACCTCGATGCCCTCTTTATCGAGACGGCGTACGTCGACAAGGCTCCCAACAAGAACCTTCGACGGTGGCGACCCCGCGCGATGGGCCGGGCCACGCGCATTCAAAAGGGTTCAAGCCACATCACCATCATTCTTGGAGAGCGCAGCTAGTTCCGCATTGCCCCGCATTGTCCCGCGTTGCGCGGCTGGAGATAAGTCGAATGGGTCAAAAAGTTCATCCATACGGGTTTCGACTCGGCGTCATCAAGACCTGGAACTCGAAGTGGTTCGAGGACAAGGCGTACGCCAAATGGCTCCACGAGGACATTCGCATCAAGCGCGCCGTCAAGGTGTACTTGATGAACGCGAACATCGCGTCCATCGAAGTCGAACGTGCCGCCAACAAGTGCCGCGTGGTCGTCTACACAGCGCGCCCGGGCATGGTCATTGGCAAGGGTGGTCGCGGCATCGAAGTGCTCAAGGGTGGAAACCTCGTTGACTACAAGAAGCGCGGCGAGGAACCGTTTGCAGGTGTCCAATCGTTCACGCAAAACGAAGTGTTCATCGACGTTCAGGAAGTGCGCAAGGCCGAGACGGTGGCGCAGCTCGTCGCTGAAAACATCGCAACGCAACTCGAACGCCGTGTGGCTTTCCGTCGCGCGATGAAGAAAGCGCTCTCCACGTCGATGAAGTTCGGCGCGAAGGGTATTCGTATTCGATGCTCGGGTCGCCTCGGCGGCGCCGAAATGAGCCGCGTTGAAACCTACCGCGAAGGCCGCGTTCCACTTCACACGCTGCGCGCCGATATCGAATTTGGCCTCGCCGAGGCTCGCACGAAGTACGGAATCATCGGCGTCAAAGTCTGGATTTTCAAGGGCGAGGTGCTTCAGCGCCGCAACCGTCGCCAGCCGATCGCGGGCGCGTAATTCTGGCATGCCTGGCATGCCTGGCATGCCCTGCCCAACCGATCAACCGATAGGGATAACAAGCGATGCTGTCACCAAAGCGAACCAAGTATCGAAAGCGCATGAAGGGCAACAACAAGGGTGTTGCCCATCGTGGGTCCGACGTCTCGTTCGGCGACTTCGCAATGCAAGCTGTTGAACCAGGACGTCTTACGTCGCGACAAATTGAAGCCGCACGTATGGCGATCACGCGCCACGTAAAGCGCCTCGGCAAGCTCTGGATTCGAGTTTTCCCTGATCGCCCGATCACGAGGAAGCCGCTCGAAGTACGTATGGGTGGTGGCAAAGGCAGCGTGGAAGAGTGGGCAGCCGACATTCTTCCAGGTCGCGTGATGTACGAACTCGCCGGAGTCGACGAAAAGACCGCGCGCGAAGCGTTTCGTCTTGCCGGTCATAAGCTCCCTCTCGGTTACAAATTCTTGGCTCGAGGAGTTGCAGAATGAAGGCCAAAGAACAAAAGGGCCAGTTGCGAGAAAAGAACGAGCTCGAATTGCGTGAGCTTGGCCAATCGCTTCGCCGGCAACTCTTCGACACGCGCATGAAGAACTACACGAACCAACTGGACAACACCGCGCAGCTTCGCAACTTGCGACGCGACATTGCGCGCGTGAACACGCTCCTTGCCCAGCGCAAGGCAAGTGCGAGCAGTGCAAGGCAGGTGAAGTGATGGCAACCGAGCAAGCAACTCAAGCGAGCGCTGCCAACAACGCGAGCAACACAAACGAGGCCCACGGCTTTCGCCGAAAGATGACCGGCCGCGTCGTGCGCGACAAGATGAACAAGACTGTCGTGGTCGAGTGCGTCACCGGCCGCAAAGATAGCCTTTACGGCAAATATGTTCGTAGCCGCACCCGCTACAAGGCACACGACGAGACGAACCAGTTTCGCATCGGCGACGAAGTCGAGATCCAAGAGCATCGTCCGATCTCGCGCGAGAAGCGCTTCATTGTGACAAGGCTCATTAAGAAGTTTGTTGAGGAGTGACCCATGATTCAGATGCGAACGATGCTCGAGGTCGCTGACAACTCGGGCGCACGAAAAGTCCAGTGCATCAAGGTCCTAGGGGGCTCACGCCGTCGCTATGCGACTGTTGGCGACGTCATCGTAGTTGCAATCAAGGAAGCGAACTCCGGCCGCGATTCCAAGGT
>JAHFDX010000099.1 GCA_023248785.1 Myxococcales bacterium | reverse complement strand
TGCACTTTCAGCGCTCAGCGATCGTTCGTTACGACGATTGGTCGGGGCCCGAGCCTTCTTGCGAGGGTACGACTACATTCGCCGCAGTGCGGTTAGCCAAGTTGTGCTCGAGGAAGCGTCAGCACGCGGACAGGTTCGAGGCAGTGAATCAGACCCTTACGCGGTGTCGATTCAACTCACCCAAGCCGGCTTTCAGTCGCAGTGCAGCTGCCCAACATTTGCAAAGATAAGCGGGCACTGCAAACACGTCGCAGCTCTCTTGATCGCGGCGCGCGACCAAACGCGCGGACATCCACGCCAGCAGCCGTCCCACTCGAATGAAATGAACTCCACACCCGTCGCGTACGCGGCGCCCACGTCGTCTGGGAATTCACGAAGGTCGCGAAGGGCACGTGCGCGCGCACTTCGTTCCGCTCATGCAGCTCTCCTGCCACCTATCCAAACGGGTATCGGCATCGAGCGATGGCTGCCCGAGCGTATGCCCCCAACGCCCAAAGGCATTGAGTACCGCGTGCAAGTAAAGGCGGGCGCCATTTCGATTGCCCTGCTCGACTCAGGAACGCGAACAGCTCTCTCCCCGTCCGCGCTTTTGCTCGCGCAAGACCAGCATCCCACCGCCGATCGGGAAGCCATCCGTTTGCTCGCGCGCTTCGAGAACGCGGCGGCGAGGCGCGGTGCCATTGATGTGCGAGGAGAAGATGCAAGCGACCTCTTGCCGCATCTCAAGGGTCGAAAGGTCATCCTCGAACCGCAACTCATGGAGTTACGTTTCGCCGATGATCCGTTGCGTCCGCGTTTTGACCTCGAACTGTCACAAGACGGGACGAGCGTCGTTGTGCGTGCAGCCTTTCAGTCGCCTTCGGATCCGCGGAAATTCTCGACCTCACACGGCGCGTGGCTCGAAGGCAGCCCAGGTTGGTACATTGATGCCAACGAGGGTTGGGCATTTCCACTCGACCGCAGAGTTTCCCCCGCGGCCATAAGGCGACTCACCAAGATTCCTGTTCTAACGGAGCCGCTAAGTCGCTTGCCGCAATTGATTGCCGACGGCTTGCCAAAGGTTGCCCTCGAAGTGGGCGCAGAGTTGCCCGAGCTTTCGCAGGTTGCCGACGTCATCGATCTTGTACCCACATTCCGAATCTCAGCGGGCGGCACGCTCACCGAAGCGGACGTTGCCCTTCGAGCAGCGTATGAAGACGTCGAGATCGACGTGCGCGCGGACGGGATGACCATGCCTGTTCTAGTAAAACCCGTTGAGCCAGGGTCGTTTCGACGCGCGCGCTGCATTCGATGCGACATCGCAGCACAACAGGAAGCTGCCACCCTGCTCTCGGTCCTCGGCCTCGTCCCCGCCGAAGATGGCAATCGATTCATTGCGCGTGGAGACGCGGCAACCCGCTTTTGGACCGAGGGCATTGGGACCCTGCCCGAAGACTGGGACCTCTTTGTTCCGGACGACTTGGTCGACGTCCAGGTTCGCGGCGCCACGCTCACGGCGAATGCGCGTGTTTCGAGCGGTGTCGATTGGCTTTCTCTCAGGCTCTCGTTTGAGGCCGACGGGGTTGCCGTTACGCAAGAGGAACTCGCTCGCTGCCTATCTGAGGGGCGAAGGTATGTGCGCTTGGCCGATGGGTCGTTTGCGAAACTCGATATCGAAAAAGTGCGCGGCGTGCTCCTCCGGCAGGCCGAGATTCTGGCAACCAGCGGGGGCAACGGAACAAAACTCCCGCTCTCGCAAGCCGGACGCATTGAAGAACTCTTGATGCAAGTGAATCGGGTGCAGGTCGGCGACAGCGCCAAGGAGCTTTTCAAGAAGCTCCACGACATCGACGAGATCAAAGGACAGAAGAAGCCACGGTCGCTAAAGGCTCAACTGCGCCCATACCAGGAGCAAGGATTTCATTGGCTTTGGTTCCTCCACGAAATTGGCTCCGGGGGCGTTCTCGCGGACGACATGGGCCTCGGAAAAACACTGCAGACCATTGCGCTCATGCTCGCGGTCAAGGCGGCCGACGACAAATCGGACGATAAAAAATTCCGCGTCCTCATCATTGCACCAACGAGTGTTGTGACGAACTGGCAGCTTGAGATGACGCGATTCTCGCCGACCTTAGAGCACGCGCTTTGGCATGGCAGCGAACGAAAGGAACGTCAGGACGAGCTCGACGAAGCCGAAGTGGTCGTTACGAGCTATGCCTTGTTGCGACGTGATGAAGAGCTGCTTGCGAAGATCCCTTGGCGTTACGTCATTCTCGACGAGGCGCAGAACATCAAGAATCCCCTTTCGGCTACTGCGCGTGCGGCCAAGCGCCTGAGGAGCGATCGGCGCTTGGCCCTCTCTGGCACTCCGATCGAAAATCGACTGTCTGAAATTTGGTCGATTTTCGACTTTGTTTCGCCAGGTCTTTTAGGCCCGCTCGACAAATTCGAAGAGCGCTATTCGCGCCCGATTGACGCAGGCGACGCCAAAGCCGCAGAGAGGCTCCGCGCGACGATTCATCCGTTTATTTTGCGCCGAACAAAGTCCGAAGTTGCCAAAGATCTTCCCGAGAAAATCGAGAGTGATCAATTCTGCGAACTCACCGGTGACCAGGGCGCCTTGTACCAGGCCGTCCTCAAAGAAGTTCGCACGCAAGTCTTGGGCGAAGTCGAAAAGAATGGAATGGCCAAGAGCCAAATCCAGATCCTCGCTGCGCTCACGAGGTTGCGTCAGGCGGCATGCGACCCGCGCCTGCTTGGGTTGCCGCGTGCGTTTACCGATGACGACTCAGGAAAGCTCGCTGCGCTTCGCGAACTCGTTCAAACCTGCATCGCCGGTGGACACCGCGTACTTGTGTTTAGCCAATTCGTATCGATGTTGACGCTGATCCGAAGAGCCCTTGAAGAAGACGGCGTGACCTACGAATATCTCGACGGATCGACGAAAGACCGCCAAACACGGGTCGACAACTTCCAGCGAGATGACGGCCCACCTGTATTTCTCATCTCGCTCAAGGCGGGTGGAAGCGGCTTGAACCTCACAGCAGCCGACACCGTCATTCACTTCGATCCCTGGTGGAACCCCGCAGTGGAAGACCAGGCGACCGACCGTGCGCACCGCATCGGTCAGACCAAGGTCGTGACGACCTATCGCCTCATTGCCAAGGGAACAATTGAAGAGAAGATCCTCGAGTTAGGCGGGAAAAAGCGCGAGCTCGTCGGAGCGGTATTGAGCGAAGACGCAGGTGGAGCGAAGAAGATCACCAAGGGTGATCTCGATATGCTTTTCTCCGCGGACTAGGCAACCTAACGATTTTCTGATGGACCCAGTGCCGTCCCTCCATCCACACGCATGGAATGGAAAATCTCGTTCTTCGCCCTTCCGCTTTTCCTTTCGGTTACATCCGCCCACGCCGTTGAACTTCAGCTCGCCGTAGGAAGCAGCGGCCGCGCGAGTTCGTGGGGCGGGGATGCGATCGCGGACGTGCCTTTGCGCCTGGGAGCGCGGTTCGGGCGCGTATTTTCCCTCGAGCTCGTTCCGCGTGCGGGATATGGCACCGTCGATGATCGATATCTGAGCGCCATTGCCATCCAGGCGGGGTTTTGGGTCCCGACGAAGAAGGTGCAGCCGAATTTTCACTTCGGCATCGTTCATCAGCACGAAGAACCGCGTGCAGGCATCACAGACATTGGCCATGCGATCTTCGCCATTGGCAATGCCATTCGTCACCGCGGAGGATTCCATTCCTCCATCGGTCTCGACGTTGAAGTCGACCGTCATAGCTGGGGCACAGTCACAGTAGGCATCGATGCGAACGCTGAGCTCTACACAGACAACCGCGGGCCCTCGCTCTACGCGGGCGCCGGGCTTTGGCTTGGCATGAACTTCGACTTCGGGGGGCCAAGGTGATGAAACGTCTCTCTCTCATTGCGTTCCTTGCACTCGGTTGCACGCTGGGGATTGAACAGCGACAAGATCGCGCGTGTCCGCCACAGGGAACTTCCCTTACCTACCAAAACTTTGGGCACTTGTTTCTCGACCGTAACTGTCAAGGTTGCCATGGCAGGGCCGGCGACTCGCGGAACGGGGCTCCCACGGGCGTTGGATTTGCGACACGGCAGGATGCGCAGGCGTGGGCCGACCGGATTTACATGCGCTCGGCCGCGAACAATACCTCCATGCCACCCGGCCCCTTAGACCCCGCCGCCGAAGATCGAGAAAAGCTCGCTGAATGGCTGGCGTGCGGCGCGCCGTAGGAATCCGAATTCGACAGAGTTATGCTGCCCTCGCTTATGATTCATAAACGAATCTCTACCTGGGCTTTCATTGCAATCGCGCTCGGCGGTTGCGCAACACCCGTGGCGAGCGCGATCGACGAAGCGGAAGCCAACCGCATCGTCCTTGCGCTCGATCATGCTGGCATTGGATCTACGAAAGACTCCGATCCCACGTCCGAAGGTCACTTCCGAGTTAGCGTCGCGCCCAGCGATGTCGCTTCCGCGCTTCATGCACTGCGCGCAGAGGAGCTTCCGCGCGCAAAGCCTCTTGGCGTTCTCGATGCCGTTGGAAAGGGATCGCTTGTGCCGAGCCCCTCCGCCGAACAAGCGCAAATTTCCGTGGCGATCGCCGGTGAGCTCGAGCGCTCCCTCTCCGGTATCGACGGCGTGCTCCAATCCCGCGTGCACTTGCAGATACCCGCAAGCGAACCGTTTTCCGATAGTACGCAGCGCGAAAAGCCGACTGCAAGCGTACTCATCGAACACCGTGGGGCGACGCCACCCTTGGGAGAAGGCGCCGTTGCGCGAATTGTCGCTGGTGCCGTTACGAATCTTGCCCCCGCCAATGTGGCCGTCGTGTTCGTTTCAAGGCCAACGCAGGCCACCGCGCAGACCTCTGCTCTTGCACCGCTTGGTCCTTTTTCTGTTGCGCGAACCTCTGTCCGCGGCCTGCAGATTGTGGGTTCATGTCTACTCGTAGCGCTCGCTATGATGGGTTCGCTTCTTATCGTCCTTTATCTTCGCACGTCGCGCCTTAAGAGCGAACTTCAGGCGCTTGCGTCCGAAGCGGCCCGCGGAGGTCGTTCGTGATCGAGGTCGAAGGTGTTACAAAATCGTTCAACCTTGGCATCGAAGGTCATCGCACGGTCCTTGACAATGTAACTTTTAAAGTTCCCAATGGCTGCCTTTATGGGCTCATCGGGCCAGGCGCAGCCGGGAAGAGCATTCTGCTCAAGATCATCACGGGGCTTCTCCAGCCAAATCGCGGCAGCGTGCGTGTGGAGGGCGACGAGATCACTTCCGCCAACGAATTGAGGCTGCATGAGCTTCGACGGAAGTTTGGCTTTCTTTTTCAAAACAACGCGCTCTTCGACCATCTCACCGTCTACGAGAACGTCGCGTTTCCGCTTCGCAGGCTTTACTCACCTCCTGAGGAGGAGGTTCGTGCCCGCGTTCTTGAACGAATGCGCTGCGTATCGCTACCTGGATTTGAGGATCGCTTTCCGCCCCAGCTCTCGGGTGGGCAGAAGAAGCGCGTGGGCGTTGCGCGAGCGACGATCACACAGGCTCCGTTCGTTTTTTACGACGAACCCGCCGCCGGGCTCGACCCCGTCACGTCGCAAAAGATCTTTGATCTCTTACGTTCGGAACAGCGCGCCTCCAATGCGACCGCGATCATGGTTTCAAGCGACCTCGACCGCCTTCTGACGGTGACCGACCGAGTTGGAATGCTCTATCGCGGTGAACTCATTTTCGACGGAACAACAGAAGAAGCGAAAACGACGAACGAACCGCGCATGCGCCAATTCGTGCATGGGCTTATTCACGGGCCACTTTGAATTGACATACTCCAAGACTCGCGCAAAACGAACCCCATGAATCGCCTGCCCGCGCTTGTTTTGTTGACCTTCGCGTTCGCATGCAACGAATCGAAGCCATCGCCCGCCAAGGACACGAAAGCCGACGCCGCCAAGCCTGCGACCACGGTGGCCAACCTCGACGATCTGCTGGGCGTGACGGGGGCTTCCGAAGCGCCGTCGTCCGAAGCGCCGTCACATGCAGAGACCCCGCATGCGAGCGTATCCGGGGCATCGCCTGCATCATCGCCGTCCTCAACGGATGCGGGCGCATCTTCCTCTGAAAAGGCCTCTGAAAAGGCCCCGGGCAAGGCAACGACGCAAGCCGACGTCATCCTTCTCAACGCCGGGGCAGAGCCAAAAAAACCGCTGCGTTACAAGTTCGATAAAGGAAACAATGAGAGTTTCATTTTTGAGCTCAAGATGGTGCCGACTATCGAGGTGAACGGGAAGAAGGAAAAACCTCCCACCGCGCCTTCGCTCAAGTTTGCATTCACCGCCGTACCCCTCGACATCAACCCGGAGGGATCCGCCGGTGTAGAATGGGCGATTTCGCGGATCGATATCGCGGCGCCCCCGGGTGACAAAAGCGCCACGGACTTGCGTCAAGCATGGGAGCCGCTGAAGGGCCCGTTTGGCAAGTCGATCGTCACATCGCGCGGCATTACCCAACATCACAAATTCCAACCAAAGGAAGCAGTGGAGGGTAGCGATGCCATCGTTGATCAGCTCGCACGCACGCTTGCTGATCTAACCGTCCCTCTTCCAGAGGAGCCTGTAGGCAAAGGTGCCAAGTGGAAACGCAAGTACCGCGTGCCTTCGATCCAGATCGAACTCGTTGAGGAACAAACATACGAACTGATCGAGGAAAAAGACGACACCATTCGCGTCGAAAGCAAGGTGACCGAAACGGCGCCGCGCCAGGAAGTGGCGGGGCCGGGCGGGAATGCAAAATTGATCATTGAGAAGTACGAAGGGTCCGGAAAGGTTACAAGCCTTGTCGACTTGAAGCGCTTGATTCCAAAGGCCGATAGCAACCTCACGCACCTCCAGGTGATCACGGCTCATTCCGCCAATGAAAAGGCAACGCAGAAACTCTCGACAGTGACGACGATGAAGGTCTCACCTGAAGGATCGATCAAGCCGCATTGATCACTTGGGGCGCTCAACTATGGAATCGCAGTTACGCGTTGAAGCGTGCCCGTGCCGTTGAGCGCGTACGTCCATACAAGCTCATTGCCAAGGGGCTTGATCGTCATGAGGCGCGACCACGGGGAAGCGCTTGGAACGTTGTAGGTGTGAAGCCCGGGTCCGGAAGCGCATCCCGCACCTCCGTTGAGACACGCAAAGATCGCGTTGCCGCCCCAGTACACACCGCGTCCGTCGCTCGCAAGGTCCCACGCGAAAGAGCCGCCATAGATCAATGTTGGGTTAACGCATGAAGCGGCCGGGCAGCTGTAGATCTTGGTGCCAGAAGCGACGTTTTCGGCCCAGTAGAGCGATTCATTGTTCACCGTCACAGGATGCGTTCCTGTTTCGGTAAACGCTGAGATTGTGGTCGGAGCGCACGCCGTCGAACGGGGACACCGACGAAGACCAACGCCCTCTTCAACGTAGAAGAGGTAATTCTGCGAGACCGCCATGCTCGACACGTTGCCGCTCGCATAAGTGACGTTTGCGTAGGTCGCGGACGCGTGAGAACTCTGCCAAACCTGCCCGGCATCCGAAAAGAAAAGGCCGTTTGAGTCCGCCGCAATCGACGTGGGAACCCTGTCACACCATGCTGTGGGTGTCGTGCAACCCGTCGTTGGACAGCGCGACATGCGCGATACTCCCGAGGTGCGCGTTGCAAAGTAGACATACGGCGTTGAACCAGGGCCAGCCACCGTCATCGGAATGCCCATAACCGTGTCCACATTCGCGTCGGTGTACAGAAGCGTTGGCGACGTGCATGTGGAATTCGCGCACCGGTAAATCTTGCTCTTGTCCTGAAAGAAAATCTGGCTGCCATCAGAGGCCAATCGCGCTCCAGGGCCCGAGAGAGAACTCAAACGCGCCTCGGGAACACACTCGCCACTCGCGCAAACGCCTGTCTCCGAACTATTCGCTGGTGCACAGGAACGTCCGCACGACCCACAGTTCGCGGGGCTGCTTAGCTTGTCTATACAGAACCCATTGCACTTATCGATACCGGGCACGCAGTCCGTGCCGCAGGTATTGCTCACGCTGCAAACGGGACGACGAAGATCTCGATCCGCAGCCGTTGCCGACACTGAGCAAGGAATGCACATATTTGCGCAAAGGATTTCCCCCTGATTGCACGCGGGTCCAGCTTCCACGGGCACGCCAGCTTCGCCGTCTGACTTGCCCGCATCAGAAGAGGATCCGTCTGACGCGTCCGTGGAATCGGGTGCTGCATCCGATGCGTCGGGCTTGCCCAAGGGTGGCCGACCGCCATCCTTGATTGGGCCGCCTGGACCGTCGTCCGTCGTCGCATCGGTTCCGGTCGATGTATCCCCGGTCGATGCGTCCTGTCCGACCGACGCATCATCAGGCACAATATAACTATCGTACCCGCAGCAGGCGAGCATGAGTAGACAGGCGCAAAGCCTAACGCGGGCCATCGCTCACTAAAACGGCTCAGAACGGCCCCGCCTGAAGGGCAAGTCATGGCATATTGGCGCGTGTACGAAATTGGCGCCTTTTTGGCCTCATTCGCCGTCACAGTATTCACAACGTGGGCCGTGCTTCGGTTTGACGAGAAGCGCTTAGACGATGAAGAACGTGCTCGCGCTTGGCTTCCAGCTTCGCGGGCGATCGCCATTGGTGTGTTCGCGCCGCTTTCCCTCGTCGTTCACTTCGTTCGGACCCGTAGATCCTGGAAAGGTGCGCTGTTTGGAACCCTTGCCACGATCGCTGTCGGGTTCCTTGCCGACATGGTGACCTGGCCTCTCGAGGGCCCGCCGTGGAACGAGCGTCCACCCCCGGCCACACGATCCGTCTCGCCCGGTCCGAAAAACTCGGCGATACTCAAACGCCATGAGTGAACAGGCGCTCGCGCCGTCACCTGATTCAAAATTATTGAACGTCGTCGCGGGCGTCGGCGCGTGGTTTCTCTCCGTCGCCGCGATCGCGGGCGGAATGACGATCCTTTTCGCCAAGATCGTAACCCGCCTGTTTCCTCCTCGCTTCGACGTGCCGGAGTTCAAACGCAATCTCTACAAGATGGCGGTCAAATCTCTCCCGATTATCATCGTGACTGCCCTCTTCACGGGAGCGCTCGTCGTGATTCAGGCAACCCCGCTCGTGAAGCGCATTCAGGGTGCTGAATCGCTGCTCGGCTGGGGGGCGGGGTTCGGCGTGTTGCGCGAGATCGGCCCGCTGCTCACCGCGCTTACCATTTCGGGTCGGGTAGGTGCGAACAACACCGCCGAGCTTGGAACGATGGTCGTCACCGAACAAATTGACGCCCTGCGCGCGCTCGCGATCGATCCCGTTTCCTTCCTGATCGTTCCTAGGTTCCTTGGGGTCATCATCACGCTGTTCTCCATGACTCTCTACTCGGACGCCCTCGCGTTGGTTGGCGCAGCCTACAGCGGGCAGGGATTCCTCGGCGTCACGCCCGGAACGTTTTACAATGGTCTAACGCAATTACTCACCTTCGCGGATGTAGCAAACGGCCTGATTAAGAGCGTCGTATTTGGCTTGATGATTGCCCTTTCGAGCTGTCACTTCGGGCTCGCAACAACCGGTGGCGCTCCGGGCGTCGGGCGGTCGGTGAATGCCACCGTTGTTGCGAGCGCTGCCGGCATCTTCATCGTGGACTTTCTCGTTAGCTTCATCCTCAAGTGATCCATGAACGCAACCTCAAATGCA